>JAFYOZ010000057.1 GCA_017547705.1 Oscillospiraceae bacterium | reverse complement strand
TTCTGTTCCGGAAATTTCTTTCGAAAAATATCCGAACAAAATCCAGAAGCAAAGATAGTCCACCGCAAAATGTGAAAAAGTATATGCAAGAAGCGAAAATTTCTTCATCGGAAAACCTCCTTTCACATACATAAAGACGCAAAATTTTTGTAAATGTTTTCAAAAAAATTATATCCCTTTTCTATGGCAAAGTAAACCTTGTTTGTGGTAAGATAATCTTAAGATTTTTCGGGAAGGAGGTTTTTCGGAATGTACCGATCACTCAATGAAGAATTAAGGGAAAAATTCGGCGAAAAAGTTTATAAGCTTGCGCTCGAAGGCGGATTTTCCTGCCCGAACAGGGACGGAACGCTTGGAACCGGCGGATGTATTTTCTGTCTTGGCGGTTCCGGAGATTTTGCCGAAAAACCTTCCGGAAATATTTTTGAACAGATCGAAAAAGCAAAGATAAGGGTCGAAAAGAAAAATCCTTCCGGAAAATATATCGCATATTTCCAAAGCTACACAAACACCTATGCCCCGGTTTCGTATCTCAAAAAGATTTTTTCCGAAGCCATAAGCCATCCGGATATTGTCGCACTTTCGATCGGAACAAGACCGGATTGCCTTCCGGATGAAGTTGTTGAACTTCTTTCGGAACTCAACAAAACAAAACCGGTCTGGGTGGAACTTGGTCTTCAGACGATTCACCCGGAAACCGCCGGATATATCCGAAGAGGATACGAACTTTCGGTTTTTGATTCGGCTGTCGAACGCCTTAAAAGAGCGGGAATATATGTGATAGTGCATATGATAATCGGTCTTCCGGGAGAAACCCCGGAAATGATTTTTGAAACAGCGGAATATATCGGAAAAAGCGGCGCCGACGGGATCAAGCTCCAGCTTCTCCACGTTCTTTCCGGAACCGATCTTGCAAAAGATTATGAATCGGGAAAATTCAGGACCCTTGAACTTGACGAATATATAAACATCCTCGAAGAATGTATCCGCCGGATTCCTCCGAAGATGACGGTTCACCGCCTTACCGGTGACGGAAGCAAAAAATATCTTATTGCGCCTCTTTGGTCGGCGGACAAAAAGAGAGTTTTAAACGCAATAAATTCCGCCTTTGCAAAAGATAAACTTGAACAGGGAGAGCATTTATGAAATACGAAAACGTCGTTTCCGGAAAATTTAAAAGCCGCCCGAACCGTTTTATCGCGCATATCGAAATTGACGGAAAAGAGGAGATCTGCCACGTTATGAACACCGGAAGGATGAAGGAACTTCTTCTTCCGGATGCGGAAGTTTTCCTTTGTCCGGCAAAGAACCCGGAACGAAAGACAAAATTCGACCTTATCGGAGTTCGCAGAAACGTAACGAAGTCAGCGCGGGTCTTGGGACATTCAGCAAAAGTCAGCTTTTTCATTTGGATTACCTCTCTTTCATTTTCTATACTTATTATAACACATTAAAACTCAGGTGTCAAGTCCTTTTCTAAAACTTTTTTCAAAGCCTCTTTAAGCACTGCAACTTTTAACTCTTTAGAAGTAGGGTAGCCATATCCATCAAGAGTATCTGCAACATCAGTGATAACATCTACAACCATGCTATCCATATCGGTTTCTTTAACTGCAATTACTGTCTGAACATAAAGCATTTTGTTTTCCTCTCTTTCTTTATCTTACATATTTATTATAGCATATCTTTTTTATTTTGTCAAGGGGAAGTTTTTATTTCTTCCCCTTTTCTTTTGGCGGACGATGTTTCGTCAGCGTGAGGGAGTAGTTTTC
>JAFYOZ010000003.1 GCA_017547705.1 Oscillospiraceae bacterium | reverse complement strand
TTTTTCCTGTTGTATCAAGAAGAAATACCTGCATCATTCCAATATCGGAATAAATATCTGAAAGAAGTCCTTTTTCTCCTCCGTGCCTATCAAGAACATCGTTCATATTATCGGTATAACGATACATCGGCTTTAAATTTTCATACCCGAATTTGTTTCTTAATTCATAATATTTTTCTTCTATTTTGTTTGAAACACTTTCGTTTGCTTTGTATTCAATCGTGGGATAAGTTGGCGTCCACGCGTCTCCGGAATAAACCTTATTATTTTTATTTTTCGGGTCTATTGTTTCTTTGTTAAAAACAATAGATATATCCCCAAAATTATTGTGTCCTTCTTTTGCTTTAACAATAGCAATCGAAGGCATCGGAAAGCCGCCAAGTTCAAGCGATTTTAAAAGTTTTTCTTCAGAAAGGTTATGTACAGCAATAAGATTTTTTGATTCTTCAACATTTTTGTTCAGCTTAAAATCTTCCGCCATCTCGTCAAAACTGCGGCCGGTGGAATAGCGGAAGTCTTTTTCCTCCGCCATTTCATCAAAGCCTCGGTTTTTGGAGTTTCTATTGTCCCTATATCCTCCATTTTGAAACGCGTACAAATCTTGATAGTCTTCTTCGCTCATTTGACCATAGTTTGTTTCAATATATTCTTTCGCCAAATCTCCTGCCGTTTCTCTTCTGGTCGCAAGCGCTTTCTCATAAAGTCCCTGCGCCTCAAGAAGAAATCTCTCTTCCTTCGTGCCTTTGAATTTAACGATCATGTCCTCGATCCAGTATTTTATTCTGTTAAAAAGGTTCGGGTCGGTGTCAAGAAGCCTCTGAATCGCCTTCTGGTCGGTGAAAAGGTGCTGTTCGCAATATTTTGCAACAACTTCCGCGTCAATCTGGGGATCGGTAAGATCATGTCCTTCCGCGGCATATTCCGTTTTGACTCTCTGGCGGATTCCTTCAAGATCAAATCCCTGTTCTTTAATATGTCCGAGAATTTTTTCGGAAAAGTTCTGGTAAATCCCGCTCGTTTCAATGTCGTGCGTAAGTTCGTGAACAAAAACCTGAAGAGCCGGGTTTTCGGTGTTCGGGTTTATAATAATCCTTCCGTCCCCGGTGTGAATTCCGTTTCCGGCAATGTTCGGGTCGAACTCAACTGAAACTCCGAGTTTCTTTCCAATGGAAGCTGCCTCGTCAAATTCCGCCTGCCTTTCCTTATGGAAAGTTCCGATTTTTTCTGCCTCTTCCGCAAGTCCCGGTTCTGTTCCGTTTTCCGCCGCCGCTTTTGCAACTTCTTCCATCTTTGCCGCCTTCTCCGCTTCGCTGATAGGGCGGTTTTCAATTTCGGTGATCTTGTTTGCAACAAGTTCCCTTTCCGTTCCCGGCTGTGCTGTTCCCTCAAAAGGAACCGGAACTTCCGCCTTCTGGAGAACTTCCGGTGCGCTTGCGTTTCCGCCTGCAACGGCAATTCCGCCTGCGGAAAGTGCTCCGAGAATACCGGAATAAATTGCCTCCGGCGAAAGAAAATCAATTTCGTTTTCTTCAAGAAGAGCAAGGTTCCTGAACATCGGGTCAAGAATTTCCTGAAGATATTCCTCCGTAAATTCCGAACCCATTTTTCCGCCGACGTTTACCGCCGCTTTTGCAAGAGCATTGTCGATTTTCGGAAGAAGCTTTGCCATCGCGCTTTTGCCGATCTTTCCTCCCGTTGCCTCAATACCGCCAAGAAGATAACCAAGCGAAGCCTCTGCCGCGCCAACAAGAAGGCCGTAATTTCTCGCCTGCTCCTGGGTGTAACCTTCCCGAAGTGCGCTGTTATAGGCGTTACCCGCCGCCGAAGCGCCGATTCCCGCCGCACCGGCCGCCGCTCCGCCAAGAGTACCAAGCATAATGGAAGGCAGCATATTCGCCGTGGTGTTGACTACGTCAAATCCAATTTGTCCAAGGCTTGCTCCTCCAAGTTTTTCCGGAAGTTTCGGGCCTTTTTCCGCAAGGTCTTTTCTCGCCATTTCCGAAAGATATTCGCTTGTGCTTGTCGGTCTTGCCTGTCCTTCTTCAAAGAACATCTTGATCGCGTCCTGGAATCCCGTTTTCGAACTTTCAAGACCTGCCTGCGCTCCAAGAAGATACTGGCTGAGAATTTCGTTCTCGTTTCCGGAATAGATTCTTTCCGCCTGTCTGCGGTTTATTTCCTCCCGGATGGAATCAAGATAATTCTGCGCGCTTTCTTCTCCGGTGATAGCTTTATAAAGCTCATATTTCTGTTTTTCTTCCGCCGTCATATAACGGAAAGCCGGGTCTTCCCTCGGAATATTCTGCTGATGCGGTCTTATTTCCGGTTTTTCCTTTTCCGGAACCGGAAGATTTGCAATATTTTCCTGCGCCGCTTTTTCAAGGGGGTTTCTGTCCGCTTTGGAAACAAGGTTCTTCGCAACTTCCGAAAGTTTCTGCCTTTCCCTGTCTTCTTTTAATCTTTCTTCGGTTCTGAGGACGTTCTGCTCTGCCGCTTTTTCAAGAGGATTCCTTTTCGCGTTTGCCGCAATGTTTTTTGCAACGGCCTCCTGCTTTCTGCGCGCCTCTGCTTCTTTCTGCTTCTGCGCAACTTTCTGAAGGTTCTGCTCCGCCGCTTTTTCCAAAGGGTCAACGCCTGCGTTTGCGGCAATATTCTTTGCAACAGCCTCCCGCTTTTTTCTTTCTTCCTCTTCTTTTCTTTTCCGTTCTTCTTCCTTTTTTCTCTTTTCCTCAAGCTTTCTTTGCTCTTCCTCAAGTTCGCTCAAAGTCTGCTGTTTAAGTTCTTCTTTCGTTTTAAGGGGCTTTGCCATCCGCTTTCCTCCTTATCTGTAAACGTCTTCGATCTCAATAATTTCAAGAGGTGTCGCCTCGGAAACCGCGTTGACGTAAAGTGTGTAATATTCGTGGCTTCCGGCAACGTCGTCGTTTTCTCTGAAAATAAATCTTGCCATTCCGTAAGGGAATGCCGCTTCAACAAGTCTTTCGTTAAAAGGAATTTCGTCGTCTTCTTTCTGAACTCTCGGTGCAAAATCAATTTCCTTTTCTTTTCTTGTTCTTCTGCAAATGTTTTCCTGGTTAACCGTGTCCGCAAGAAGAACGTTGCACCATGTCACCATGTGTTTTTGCATCTCAACGTTGTCTTCCGGAACTTCCGGAAGAAAAGAAACCGCTCTTTCGTAACATTCTCTGACAGTCATCTTAAATACCTCCCAATGCCGCTGCAAGCTGTCCCATCGGTTCCGGATTTCCTGCCGGTGCTCCCGCCATCTCCGGAACCGCCGCTTGCTGTGCTCTTCTCTCTTCAAGTTCGCGGATAAGTTCTTCCTTGCCGGAAATATAACCTTCCGGAATATGTTCAAGATAAAGAATCGCGTCGTCAATAATTCCGCTCTGGAAGAATGCGTCCATCGTCTGGACCTGCATAAGCTGGCTCCAATAAGTCGCGCTGCCGATATTTACGTTTATATCAAAAGAATCATAATCAATGGTCTCAAAGTCAAAATCCATCTTCTGTTTTGCCTTCGTTCCGTCCGGAAGTTCAGTTTCGTGGTAAATCTCCCGAAGACCGTAATTCTCTTCGAAGATGTCAAGAAATATATGTACCATATCTTCCCAAAGCTGATGGTTTGCAAGCCTCTGGAAGATAAGGGGAGCGGCCGTCTGTTCGCTTGCCGCAATAATTGCGGAAGTGTTTTCCGGGCGAATGTCGCCAAGCGCCGCGTCCGTAACGCCCATGCTTTCTCTTGTGTATTGAATGGTTCTGTCAACAAGTTCAAGAACCTGGGAACTCATGTTTCCCGCCGGGGAATCTGCCCAGATCGCGTCCCTCGGATCTCCCGCAACGCCGATTGCCTGTCCGACTTTGTTTGTGAGGTTTCCGCGGATTTTCGTCGCGTCATAAAATCTCTGTGGCCATGCCATCTTACTGCTGAATACCATCGCAAGCGCCCACATTTTGTTAACGTAAATCTGGTTCGGAATATATGCGGTCATTACCGAAACCCCGTGGTAACTGTCTTTTCTCTTTTCCCATGGCATCCAGGCTATGTGATAAAGTTTTGCTTTTGTTCTGGTGGGTTTTCTTATAAATACATTTTCGGTGCTTTCGGAAAAACAAACTCTTCCGCCCTCTTTCCAAAAACGCAAAAGAACAGTAACAAGTTTCTTGTCCGCGTCCTCTTTTTCGGAAGAATAACTCGTTCTCTCGTCCGGTTGGATCATGCTGATGTCGCTTTCCAAAACTCCGAATCTTTTTGCCCGCTCCTTAACGTCCTCAACCATCATCCTCTTGACAACAAGAATAAATCTCTGTTTCTGAACGTCGTGCTCAAAAGGATTTCCGAATATAACCTTTTCGTTGTCAATGTTCTCGATCTCAATTTCGCCGTATTTTCCTTTTTCAGGGTCAAAATATGCGTAAAGCGCTCCGTCCCCGGAAACAGCCGCGTCTCTGACAAGTTCCCTGTTTTTTGCTTTTGCTTTCGTGTGTTCAACAACTCTGTTGATCTGCTCGGTAAGAATCTTGCATTTTTTCGAATCTTCCGGGGATTCCGCAAAAGGTTCAAGGTTAATTCCGATATCGTCGGAAATAATCTGCGAACCCATATAGGTTATCGCCCTTTTAAAAACGTTGATAACCGGTTTCTCAAGGTCGGGCGCGTTAACTCCTTCCCATTGTTCCCCGTTATAGAACTGTTCGTTCCTTTTGACCGTATCGTGAAGTTTAATCTGTGTGTGGTAATTTTCCCCCGCAAGATATTCGTCCCAAATCTTATGAGGCTCAAGCTTATTCATTGTCGCCCTCCTTCTGGTTTCTTCCGTCAAAATTCATAATGTTGACCCATTGTTCGGCAAAAGTCGGTTTTTCGCATCTGGTAACACCAAATCCGTTCCGAAGTGTCATAGGGTCCGGCTCCTCTTCCTTCGTGGTTTTGTCCTCAAAGGTAAAAGGAGCCTTTTCTTCTTTTTTCGGTTTAAAAACAAGATATCCAATCCCGAAACCGCAAATCAAATAAATTAAAGGCTCCATTTTTCCCTCCGTCTTATTCTTCAAGAATCCAGGATTCAAACCCTGCCGTTTTAAGTTCCTGTTTTCTTATTTCTGCGCCGCTTCTGTAATCATAACTTCCCGCAACAACTCTGAAACGGCCTTTTTTCTCTTCCGGTTCTTTCGGTTCTTCCGGAAGTTTCGGTTTCCATTCGACCTTGTAACCTTCAATAATCGCCCTTGCAATCGCTTCGGCAATTTTTTCTTTGTTTTTCGTAAAGGTCTCAAAATCCTTCCGGTTGGTAAGGAAACAGATTTCAAGAAGATCCGCCGAAACGCCTTTCTCCCAAGCCGTTCTCACAAAACCGAAATAATCCTTCTGGCTCGAAACCGCCTCAAATTTCCTTGTGGAAACGTTGAGTTTTTTGTCGAAAACGTCGTTCTTGTTGTAATAGCTGTTTGCTCTTGCAAAAGGTTTCCGAAGGTTAAAGAACTCTCCGAGATATTTTAAAAATCCCGCTTCAATTCCCGCTCCCTTTTCTCCGTAAGGAACAAAAACTTCCGTTCCGTTCGGGCTTTCGGTGCTCATCCCGTTAAAGTGTAAACTTAAACAAAAATTGCATCCTGCCTTGACGAGCATCTCCGCCCTTTCGTTTACCGAAC
>JAFYOZ010000056.1 GCA_017547705.1 Oscillospiraceae bacterium | reverse complement strand
TTCTTCTATTTTGATGTTCCGAACGTTGGAGAAACGGAGCTTGTTGCTGTTGCCGGA
This sequence comes from Oscillospiraceae bacterium, assembly GCA_017547705.1. GTDB lineage: Bacteria > Bacillota > Clostridia > Oscillospirales > Ruminococcaceae > UMGS1668. The sequence continues at coordinate 2,529 of JAFYOZ010000056.1, read as the reverse complement.
GAATTTAAGGACGAGGGCAAAATCCGCAAGGTCGATACCATGAACGAGGACTATATCCTTAAAGAAAAAGGCGCTATCCTTAACTGGTTCGATATTGATGCTCCCGAAGGCAGACTTTCTCTTAACGATAAGATGAGCGATATTCTCAAAACTTTCCGCGGAAAAATCCTTATGGCTCTTCTCTTTAAAAAAGTTATGAAGGGAATGAGCGGAGGAAAGAAAAAAGGTACGAAGAAAGCCGGCGGTTTTGATATCGACAAAAAAGCCATGATGCAGATGATGGGCGGTTTTACTCTTCTTCGTCTTACCGGTCTTGTCGGAATGGCAAACGTAAAATTCACCAAAGAGGAACTTCTTGAACTTAACAGAAAACTTAACAAAATCAAAAAGAAAAAATAATTTTTGATGAAAAGACCCCGGATAAAATTATCCAGGGTCTTCTTTTTTTATTTATTTTCTTTCTTTATAGACGCTGATTCCGGCATTGAAAAGAACCTGCATAAACGCTTTGATATTTTCGAGTTCGGTGGCTTTTTCTTTTGCGATTTGTTTTATTTCCTTGATTCCGATTACGATGACCCGATCGAGCATTTTTCTGTTTCCGGAATCCAGGGGGATATTAAGCTTTTTAAGGCCAAGTTCATAGGCATCTGTGGAATCAAAATCCAAGAAAATCCCGTCCATTTCAGCATCGGTAAATTCGGATACGGGGCGGCTTAAGTCCTGTTCTTTTGCGGCGATATAGGCACCTGCTCCAAAGGCGTGCATGCCTAAAATACGGAGATACACCTCGTCGGAGACAGATTTTAGCGCAAGCACATCGGGAGCGGTTATATGGGCTTTAAACAGCCTCTCAAGAGCTTTTCGGTCGTCCTTAAAAGAGGAGAGGGAAGAAGCTGTTGTTATTCCGACATTATACATAAAAAGGGCGATTTCTGCCGAGATATCGTTAATGATTTTTTGTTCCATGGAGCTTCCTTTCGTATATTCCGGAGCGGGGATTTTAAACTGTTTGCTGCGGCTATAAGAGTCATAATGCCACTAATAAAATTCTTTGTCAACATTAAATTTATATAAGAAAACACCACCCAAAAGGGTGGCGTTTTCTTCCATTTTATGGAACTTGGTGGAGATGACGAGAATCGAACTCGCGTCCGAGAGCCCATTCACACAAACTTCTCCGGGTGCAGAATGTTGTTTGAAATTCCCGAATCAGGCGGACAGCATTCAAACTGCCCTCTTCGGTATTTCCCTGATACAACGGCGGTACGGGAAAAGCTCCCGCCTGTCGTTCACCACTAGTCGACGCCCTGTCCGAAGCCGTGGTACTCAACGGCAGAACGGCTGCTTAATTAAGCAGCGTAAGCTAATTTAGAATTGTTAGCGTTTATTGTTTTTACCCATTTTATAGAGGGCTGGGCGCCTCTACCCGCTATTCGTGCTTCAAGACCCCCGTCGAAACCTTTACATCCCCATATATTTGGGATAAAGTATTCCGAAAAAAGAGAGTACTTTAACTATATTATTATACACATTTTTTTGGATTTTTACAACAGTTTTAGAGAAAAAATCTCGTGCTCAAATTTTGAGCACAAGATTTATATTTTGAGCACGGAGGAAAATTCTTGAGCACGGGGGAATAAAAGGGTATAATTTTATGAATAAAAGCAGCAAAAACGCAAAAAAAGGAAAATTTTTTATTAAATAATGTAAAAAACTTAATAATATATATTGATATTAAAGGAGATTGTTGGTATAATTACCATGAGGTTTAGTACACGGTTTTATAAAAATGCAAAAATACAGGTTTAATTTTCTTTATTCGGGGAAGAAAATACCCTTTTTTCTGTATTATTATAGAAGCCAAAAAGTACAAGATATAGACCCACAAATAAATAAGGAGGGAAAAAGATGCTTAAAAGAGCATTATGTCTGTTGCTTGCATTTTTGATGACTTTCAGCATGGCCATCACTGCATTTGCAACAGAACTCGAATCCGATGCTTCTGCGGTAGAAGACATCGAGCTTATTTTTGCACCGGACGAAATTGATCCGGAACCCCTTGCAGACGCAGAACCCATGGCTGCAACCGACGCGGTAAAAGTTGAGCACAACGGCGAAACTACTTACTACGAAGACCTTCAGAAGGCTTTTGATGGTTTTGCACCGCAAAACAACACTTACGGCGGTAAGTATGTTATCACTCTTCTTGGAGATACTACTGGTTTTCATAAAAACCTTCAGTATTCTACCGAAGTGCTTGATATAACACTTGACCTCAATGGTTATACTGTAACAGCTCCTGCAACTAAATGCAGTGCTGGTTGCAGTACTTGCACCGTTTCTGTTAACATTAACTTTGGTTCTACTGCATCCAAAGGAAGTAGCTTTACTATCAAGGACTCCAGCGGCAACAACTCCGGTAAGATTACCGGAGGTAAAGGCGGCGTAAAACTTGACGGTACTGATTGCACCCTTAACTTCCAGGGCGGTACCATTACCGGAAACCACGGCGCTTCCAAGGGCGGC
>JAFYOZ010000055.1 GCA_017547705.1 Oscillospiraceae bacterium | reverse complement strand
GGAATATGCAAAGGATTTGCAATAAAAGAAGCTTTATGATATTATTATCAATAGTTTTTAATATAAAGGTGATTAAATGATTCGTTTTAAAAAAGCAAAAGGCATAAAAAGCATTGAGCGTAATTATAAAAAAATCTCTACAGCAGATTACCTTAAAGATTATGTTGAGGTTGAAAGATTTATAGAATGCTGTAAAATGTGTCCCAATTTTGGGGCAAAATGGGGATGCCCTCCATATACTTTTGACGTAAAAGAGAAATATTGGAACGGATATAAATATCTGCATCTTTTTGCATTTAAAATGTATCTTGAAGATGATATTATTGAGCACGGAATGACCCAGGAGGAAATTGATTCCCTCGTATTGGGAATCCGCCACCAGAATTATATTCTTGCAAGTAAATGGATTTTGTCTGTTGAAAAAGAGAACCCCGGTTCTTTTGCGCTTGATGGGGGACACTGTGCAAAATGCAAACGCTGCACAAGACCAAAAGGCCTTCCTTGCCGCCATGAAGCGGACATTCGTCCTGCAATCGATGCCATCGGCGGAAACCTTGTTAAAACCGCAGAAGAAATTTTTGATACAAAAATACTTTGGATCGAAGACGGAAAAGCTCCGGAATATTTCCTCTTTATTGTTGGAATTTTGAGCGATTCCGAAGAAATAACCGTTAAAAATTGAGGAAGAAAAATGAGATACGAAGAAGCAATAGAAAAACTTAATTCTATGAATAAAGATGAGCTTTTAAAGAAGCTCGAAATTCTTGAAAACAGAGCGGAACTTTCCACCGAAGAGGTAAAAAATCTTCTTGATGAAACAGTCGGAACGCTTTTTTCTGCATCAAAAGAGATTAAAGCCGAAGAACTTTATAGAGTAGTAAGAAACGACGGAAAACCGCTTGATGATCACGAAAAAACGCTTTATGAAGAAGACCCGGTTTTTGGAGAAGATTATATCCGCCTTTGCCATGATCCGATTATTCCTTTTGTTGAAGGAAAAATCAAAGAAGGCGAAACTGTAAGCCTTATGACATACCGCAAAGCGGTGAAAGAAAATCCTCTTGCTCTTCTTATTGAAGGATTTCCGGAGGATTCCAACGTATTCGAGATTCTTGAAAAAGACGGTTTTTCCGCAGAGGGAAAAGAAAATTATCTTCTTATTGCAAAGTTTATAAAATCCGAACTTATTAAAGAAGAAAAAGACGGAGAATTTATCCGCGCAATCAAAAATCTTCTTGAGGGAGAAGAAGCCTGCACAGCCCTTTGTTATTCCCATGACGGTGGAGAGTATGCAGTGCTCAGAAAAGACGTGCTCGATATTTATTATTGCTGCACAAGCATCATAATCTGCCGCCTCGACTGGATGGAAAACAAAGGTGAGATGGTTGAAGTAACTCCGCTTTCTCATAGCAAAGGTTTTGTAACTCCCGGAAGCAAAATCGAATATGAAGAATTCGGTGAAGTCGGAACCTTCACTTTTGAAATGGACGATTACAGATAAATAAAAATCCCGCCTTGAAAAAGGCGGGATTTTTTTATCACTGTTTTGTAAAATAATGGTTAAGGTGGGTTTTGTTGTTATAGATTCTGGTAAAGAAGCCGATGATAAAAACAACAAGGGAAATTACCGCAATAATAGTGCTGACTAAACCGTTGCTGCCGATAAAGGTTGCGGAAAAACCAAAAAGCATAAATCCGATTCCCATGAACTTACAGCCTTTGGCTTCTCTGTTGCACCAATCCTCGTAATCTTCCATGGTCTTTTTTGTTCTGAGTTTTGTTTTAACCTCATAGGGGATATATTTTTTGTTTTTTGCGTTTTTTCCTCTGCCGAGGAATACGATTCCCAAAATAATACCAAGAGCAAGATATATGTAATTCATTATAAAATCCTCCGAAAAAATTCTTTATACAGCATAACATAATTTTTGATTTTATTAAAGTGTTTTCTAAAAAATTCTCTGAAAATGGATATAAGTTTTTGATTAATGATACTTTAAAATCCTCCAAAAAGGTGATACAATAGATATATCATCTTTTAGGAGGATTTTTTCTTTGTTTACCGGAAAGTATTTTATTGAAAAACTTAATATGAAAGAGCATCCGGAAGGCGGATATTATAACGAATGCCTTAGATCCGGAGATAAAATAGACGCATCCGCTGTGGATTCTTCTTTTGACGGAGAACGCAGACTTTGGACCAGCATCTATTTTCTTCTTAAGGACAGAGATGTTTCCCGTTTCCACCGTCTTAAATCCGATGAAATCTGGTATTACCATTCCGGTGTTCCGATGGTTATTCATATTATCAATAAAAACGGCGAACTTGAAAGAGTTAAACTCGGCCTTGATATTGAAAGGGGAGAAAGACCCCAGCTTCTTATCCCGAAAGGCTGTATTTTTGGTGCGATTATGGACGGAACAGGCTATTCTCTTGCAGGATGCATGGTTTCTCCCGGTTTTGAATTTGGTGATTTTGAACTTCTTGAAAGGGAAGAACTTATCAAAACCTATCCCCAGCATGAATTTATCATAAAACGCCTTACAAAATAATAAAATCAGAGAAGCAATATTCCGACGGCAAGACCAATGCCGGCGGATATTGCCATTTTAAGAAGAACTTTTGGAGTTTCTGAAGAGAAAATGCTCTTTTTATATTTAAGAGCACAGGAATCGGATACATATTTTTCTGCCTGATTATTGAGCACGGAATCCGGTTCGCTGCGTTTTTCTTCGTTTACAAAAAAGAGAACTCTATCAAAATATCCTCCCTCAACATTGTTGATTTCTATGATTTTTTTATTAACTCCACGAAGCATTTTGCTATACACCTCCGTATAAAATTATCCATATATATTTTCCTTTTTCTGAGGCTTTTTATTCATCAAAAAATTTATTTTTTCTTTAACAGAAATTATACAGAATGGATATTTATTTTCACAAGCACGGTGGAAAACTCGGTGGAAAAAGTTGAAAACCACAGGTAAAATTGCTTTATTTCAAGGGAAAAATCATAGTTTTCCCCAAGTTTTAATAATTTATTCATAATCATACAAACAGTTATTTAGACTTTACGTAAATTTTTTTCGAGCACCGATGCTCAAAAAATGAGCATAAAAACAAGCTTAAATGCTCGAAAAAACTGCACAAAAAGTATCGAAAGAAGGCGATTTTTTTATGAAAATCGAGAAAATTTCCGACGGAATCAAGGTTACGGATATAAGCAATCTTTCTCTTCCGGAGACTTTGGATTGCGGCCAGTGTTTTAGATGGAAAGCTGATGAAAACGGAAATTGGTGCGGTGTCGTTAAGGGTGTTTATCGCAAAATTCGCCAGGAAGAGGACGGAATCACCATAATCGGTATTGATGAGGAAGAATTTGAAAATATCTGGCTGGATTATTTCGATTTTTCAAGGGATTATGATGTTCTTAAAAAAGATTTCGGCGCAAATGAAATGCTTTCGGATGCCTGCGAATTTGCATCCGGAATAAGAGTTCTTCGCCAGGAGCCTTGGGAAGCATTTATCTCATTTATCATCAGTCAGAATAACAACATCACAAGAATAAAAGGTATCGTTGAAAGGCTTTGTGCTGCCTTTGGCGAGGAAATCGAACCGGGTATCTATGCTTTTCCGACGGCAGAAAGACTTGCGAAAGAACCTTCCGAAAGCTTTGCAAAAATCGGATGCGGATATCGCGCGGATTATATCTCTGCTGCGGCAAAAGAGGTTTATGAGGGAACTCTTGTTCTTGAAGAACTTATGACTGCTCCTATCAAGGAAGCGAGAGAAAGACTCCTTAAAGTTCATGGAGTTGGCCCAAAAGTTGCGGATTGCGTTTTGCTCTATGGACTCGGCAGGGTAGAAAGATGTCCTGCGGACGTTTGGATGAAAAGGGTAATCGCTGCTCTTGGCGGAGAAATGCCGCCCTGCGTTACGGAATATGCCGGAATTGCCCAGCAGTTTTTGTTCCATTACGCAAGAAATTTTCCGGAAAAATTTGTTGGAATAAAATAAAAACGCTCTTTCTATTGAAAAGAAAAAAGTTTTGTTATAAAATATAAATGTAAAAAAATTGCTTTGAAAGGAATGAATTTTTATGCCGCTTGTCGGAACAAAAGAAATGTTTGCAAAAGCCTATGAGGGTGGATATGCAATCGGAGCTTTCAACGTAAATAATATGGAGATTATCCAGGGTATTACAGAAGCCGCAGCAGAAGAAAATGCACCGCTTATTCTTCAGGTTTCTGCCGGTGCAAGAAACTATGCAAAACCCATCTATCTTACCAAACTCGTTGAAGCAGCTGTTTATGATACCGGTCTTCCCATTGCTCTTCATCTTGACCATGGCGCAGATTTTGAATCCTGCCGCGACTGCATCGATGGCGGTTTTACCTCTGTTATGATCGACGGTTCTCATTATGATTTTGAGGATAACATTGCTCTTACCAGAAAAGTTGTTGAGTATGCTCATGCACACGGCGTTTGTGTTGAAGGCGAACTCGGAACTCTTGCAGGTATCGAAGACGACGTTAACGTTTCCGCAGAGGATTCTTCCTATACCAGACCTGAACAGGTTCAGGAATTTGTTGAAAGAACCGGCGTAGACTCCCTTGCAATCGCAATCGGAACTTCTCATGGCGCATATAAATTTAAACCCGGCCATACTCCGGAACTTCGTTTTGATATCCTTAAAGAAGTTGAAGAACGCCTTCCCGGATTCCCGATCGTTCTTCACGGTTCTTCTTCCGTTCCGCAGGAATGGGTAAAAGTTGTTAACGAATTTGGCGGCCAGATGCCCGATGCAATCGGTATTCCGGAAGAACTTCTCCGCGAAGCAGCAAAAATGGCTGTATGCAAAATCAATATCGACTCCGACCTTCGTCTTGTATGCACCGGTTCTATCCGTCAGCATCTTATCGAGCATCCGGATCACTTTGACCCCAGACAGTATCTTAAACCCGCAAGAGAGAATATCAAACAGATGGTTCGCCATAAAATCGTTGATGTTCTTGGTTGCAACGGAAAAGCATAATTTAAAAAATAATAATGAAAAAGACCGCTTTCAGCGGTCTTTTTTTGTGGTATAAAGAGTGATATAATAAAATAGAAGGAGGCGAAAAATTCTTGAAAATCAATGTTAAAAAACTTGTTATAATTTTGCTTTTTTCTGTTGCGATAATTTCAGGAATTGTTTTGCTTTTTCTTGGAATCCGTGACAGCGTTATAACAGCCATAAAAACCAAAGACTGGTTTGATACAACTGGATATTTTAGGGATTACAGCGTATATAGCATAAATAGCGACGGAGAAACGCTATACCGTCTTAAATATGTCTATTATTCCGGCGGTGCGGAATATTTTATCGAAACTGAATACGGTTCGGAAGTTATTCCGGAAATCGATAGTATAAGAACGGTTCTCTATGAGCCGGAAAACCCGGAAAATGCTGTATTAAAAGGCGGAACAGCTTCTGCAGTATATCTTACAATAGGTTTTATGTTCACTTTTATTCCGCTTTTTATGATAATTATCTGGCTTTATATAAATGATAAAATAAAGCTGCCGGAAAATACATTGGATTTTACTGTTGGATTCATCATTTTTGCAGTTGGTGAACTGTGTATTTATGTAATGAGCGGAAGTATCTTTCTATGGAAAGCGTTTGCTTCTATGGGATTTTTGGCGATAATTCCGTCGTTAATGGTTGCTGCCGGAATTTTTCAGATGGTAAAAACAACTCTTTATAAAAAATCTTAAACCTTTATTAAGATTTTATTAAGTCTATGGAAAAGAAAAATAGCCGTGCTATAATTTAATAAAAAGGACGGCGATTTTATGAAAAGATTTTTGGCGGCGCTGCTTGCCGCAATATGCGTTTTTTCTTTTTCCGGCTGCGGAACAAGTTTTGCATCAAAAGAAATTATCGGAGATTCCGAAATTTATTCAAAAAGAGAGATAAAAAACGCAATCAGCCTGGTTTATCGCCAATTTGCGTTTTTTGAAGGCTGTGTCATGCTCGAAATCGAATACGATGAAGAATATTCAAAAGCAAGAGCAGATGGCTGGGCAGAGCAGTATGATGCGGATGAAGCGATAATTTTGTTTTCAAAATTCTATGTTGCCGGAGAAAACCCGAGCCTTGAACGGGGAGAAACCTATACAAAATGGAACTGGATTTTAGTTCGTAATCATGGCGGATTTTGGAAACTTAAAACCTGGGGATACGGTTGAGGAGGATAAAAATGGTACTTAATAGCGGAAAAACTAATGTAGTTCTTGGAATTGACGAGAAATTTGTAATAGGTGTAGATGATGAACAGTACGATCAGATTTTTAATCCGAATAATGTTCAGAGAAACGAACCGCATGATGCGCTTTCGATAATCGCTTCCGGCGAGAAAAACAGAAGAATTGCGGTTATAGTAAAACATGACAAAGATGCCGTTTATGGCGGAACGCTTTATGATGATGAGCTTACCGTAACTTTTGGAAAAGACGCAATGACGTTGAATATCAAAACCGGCGAGCTTATCCGTTACGAAAAAGAAGCTTTGGATGAAAACTTTGATTTTCAGTTTTTTGATGAGATTCTTAAAACAGAATAAGGTGATTTTATGAGAAAAATTATAGCATTTGTTTTTGCTTTGATTTTATGTTTTTCGGGATGCAGTAATCAGGAAAAAAGCGAAGTAAAGCTCCTTTCTTCAGAAGAAATCGAGTTTTTTAATGAAATGTTCTATCCGCAGTATTTTGATGAAGAAACGAACAGCTATAAAACAAATCTGATCAATGGATTCTTTTTGTCGTATTACGATGACGTTAGGAACATGAATTTTTCGGAATTTTTAAAGTATTTTCCTGCGGAAGAAGTGACGGATGAAAAAGAGTTCGAAGCTTTAATAAAAGTTGAAGTATGGGGATTTAATAATGTCAAAACTCTTGAAAATATGCCTGTCCCGGTAAGAAGAATCTCTGCAGAAAAGGTCGATGAGGTTTTAAAAGAGTATGCCGAAATCAAAGCAAAAGATCTTGATACTTCGGCAGTTCCGTATCTTAAAAAATATAAAGCATATTATAATTCAACTTCAGATTATGGCCCGGGAATGTTTATATGTATTAGCGGAGAAAAAGAAGGAGATATGATTTATCTTTATTCCGAAAATGCAAAACTTACCCTTATAGAAAAGGATGGAAAATATAAAATAATTGCTCATCAGCGAACGAGTATTTATTAAAAAGGCGCTTTGATAAAAGCGCCTTTTTGTCTTTTAAAATATCAGATATCATGTTATAATATATAGGTATTTTATCTGAAAGGAGGTTGGCATAATGAAAAAACTCGTCGTTGGAATCCTTGCACATGTTGACGCAGGAAAAACAACTCTTTCCGAAGCACTTCTTTATAGCACAGGAAGAGTTAAAAAACTCGGAAGAGTTGATAATAAAAACGCTTTTTTGGATAACTATGAGCTTGAAAGGGAACGTGGAATAACGATTTTTTCAAAACAGGCGGTTATAAAAACAGAAAACGCAGAGCTGACCCTCCTCGATACTCCAGGCCATGTTGATTTTTCTTCGGAAACGGAGAGAACGCTTCAGGTTCTTGATTACGCAATCCTTGTAATAAGCGCAAGAGATATGGTCCAGGTTCATACGGAAACATTATGGAAGCTTCTTTCAAGATACAGCGTTCCAACTTTTGTTTTTATAAACAAAATGGATCTGGAAGATACGGATAAAACTTTAATTATGCAAAACCTCCGTAATAATCTTGGAGACGGATTTGTTGATTTTTCTTCAGAAGATGACGATTTTTATGAAAATATCGCTCTTTGTGACGAAATGAGCATGGAAAAATATATGGAAAGCGGAAGCTTGAGCACCGAAGAAATCTCCGTGCTCATAAAAGAGCGAAAGGTTTTTCCGTGCTTCTTCGGTTCCGCATTAAGACTTTTTGGAATAGAAGAATTTATAAAAGGATTTGAAAAATACACCATAGAACCGGAACAGAAAACGGAATTTGGCGCAAAGGTGTATAAAATTTCAAGAGATCCCCAGGGAAACCGCATGACTTTTATGAAAATAACCGGAGGAAGCTTAAAAGTTCGCTCCGTTATTTCCTATCAGCCGAAGGATTCCTTGGATAATATTGAAGAAAAAGCAAACATTCTTCGAATTTATTCCGGTGCAAAATTTGAACCCATTGATGAGGCAAAACAGGGAAGCGTTGTGGCGGTTCTTGGGCTTTCAAAAACATATCCGGGGCAGGGAATGGGCTTTGAAGAAGGCGGCTTTGAGCCGATTTTGGAGCCTGTTTTAACCTATAGGATTATCTTGCCGGAAGGAATCAGCCCGGCACAGTTTTTGCCGAAACTTAAACAGCTCGAGGACGAAGATCCACAGCTCCATGTAGTCTGGAACGAACAGCTTAAAGGAATTTATGCCTGCCTTATGGGCGAGGTTCAGGAAGAGATTTTGAAAAGCCTCGTTTTCGATCGCTTTGGGGTGGAAATCGGTCTTGATAGCGGAAAAATAATCTATCGTGAAACCATCGCAGAGCCTGTTGAAGGTGTTGGGCATTTTGAACCTCTCCGTCATTATGCGGAGGTTCATCTTATCCTCGAACCGGGAGAACCCGGAAGCGGTCTTCATTACGAGACAAGATGCAGCGAGGATATTCTTGACCGTAACTGGCAGAGGCTTATTCTTACGCATCTTGAAGAAAAGATGCATATCGGCGTGCTCACTGGTTCGCCGATAACCGATATGAAAATAACCCTTGTTGCCGGTCGTGCCCATTTAAAACATACCGAGGGAGGAGATTTTCGCCAGGCAACATACAGAGCACTTCGCCAGGGTCTTATGAAGGCAAAAAGCGTACTTTTAGAGCCTTATTATTCCTTCCGTCTGGAAGTTCCTTCGGAACAGATTGGCAGAGCAATAAACGATATCCGAGAGATGGAAGGAAGTTTTTCCTCGCCGGAAACAAGAGGGGATATGGTCGAAATTTCCGGAAGAGCGCCGGTTTCAACAATGCGTTCCTATCTTAAAGATGTTCTTTCATACACCCACGGAAGAGGAAAACTCGTATGTTTTTCGGACGGATATGCTCCTTGCCATAATGCGGAAAGCGTCATCGAAGAAACGGGATACGATCCCTGTGCGGATATAGAAAATACGCCGGATTCTGTTTTCTGTTCCCACGGTGCCGGAATCAATATAAAATGGAACGAAGTTGAAAAGCATATGCATATTTCCAGCGGAGTGGATTTTTCCACGGAAAACGGAGTTCTTATGATTCCGAACGTAAAGGTTTTCCGCAGGAATTTCAGCATCGACGAAAAAGAGCTGGAAGCCATTATGGAAAGAGAGTTTGGCCCCATTAGAAGAAAGCAGTATTCAGAAGCGGTTATGGACAGACCGAAGGAATATAAAGCTTCCGCACCAAAAAAGAAAGATTATCTGATTGTTGACGGATATAATGTGATCTTCGCTTGGGAAGAACTCAGTAAGCTTGCATCGGAAAATCTCGATGCCGCAAGGCATATTCTTATGGACGTTTTAAGCAACTATCGCGGATATACAAAATGCGAATTGGTTCTTGTTTTTGATGGATATAAAGTTAAGGGCAACTATGGAGAAAAATCCGATTATCACGGGATCCACGTTGCATATACAAAAGAAAACGAAACCGGAGATATGTATATCGAAAAACTTATTCAGGATATCGGAAAGAACTATAACGTAAAAGTTGCAACTTCCGATAATCTTATCCAGGTTGCGGCGGTAAGAAGCGGCGTTTTAAGAATGTCTTCGAATGAGCTGCGGGAAGAAATCGAATGGGTCAATAAACAGATAAAAGAAACCATAGAAACCTATGGCAAAAAGAGTTTCTATCGCCCGTTTGATAGCATTAATAAACTTATGTAAAAAAAGCGGCGCAGTTTTTGCGCCGCTTTCTTTTAATTGAAAATATAAAAAAGAAAAGCTCTTCCCAATTGGGAAGAGCTTTTTCATAATATCCGTTAAAGCGGAAATTATTTAACTTCAACAGAAGCGCCTGCTTCTTCGAGTTTCTTTTTGATTTCTTCAGCTTCGCTTTCAGAAACGCCTTCTTTAACTGCTTTGGGGCAGTTGTCAACGATCTCTTTGGACTCTTTGAGGCCGAGACCGGTGATTTCTTTAACAACTTTGATAACGGACATTTTGGTCTCGCCAGCACCGGTGAGAACAACATCCCAGCTGTCTTTGGTTGCAGCAGCAGGAGCAGCAGCAGCAGCGCCAGCTACCATTACGGGAGCATCAGCGGATACGCCGAATTCCTCGCAGATTGCGTTTTTGAGTTCGTTTGCTTCGAGAAGAGTAAGAGCTTTGATCTCTTCGAGAATGTTCTGGATTTTTTCAGAAGCCATTGTAGTTTACCTCCTGTAGATAATTTGATGTAATTCTTTTAATTAAAATAGATTAGCGATCAGGCTGCGCAATTATGCTGCTTCGCCATCGCCTTCGGGCTCGCCGTCATTTCCACCGTTTTCTTTCTCAACATATTTGTCGAGTGCAACAGCAATACCTTTGATGGGGCTGGAAAGAGCGATAACGAGCATGGTAAGGATCTCTTCTTTGCTGGGAGTTTTGGAAAGTTCGATAACTTTTGCTTCATCGAGAACTTCGCCGTCAACAAAACCTGCTTTAAGAGAGAATTTACCATTGGAACCTTCTGCAAATTTGCCAAGGATTTTTGCGGGAGCGACGGGGTCGTCGTTAGAGATTGCGAGTGCGGTGCTTCCGGAAAGGAATGCATCGAGTTCACCGTAACCTGCTTCCTCAGCTGCGAAACGAAGAATAGAGTTTTTGATAACAGTGTATTCAACACCTGCTTCACGGAGTTCGCGACGAAGTTTAGTATCGTCTGCAACGTTGATACCGATATAGTCTACGAGAACACCGGATTTTGCAGCTTTAAGCTTTTCAACGAGCTCTGCAACAGCTTCTTTTTTCGCTTGCAAGATTTTTTCACTGGCCATTTTAAAAATTCACCTCCTGCTTTGTGATGGGAGCTGATTTTTTATAATAAAAAAGCTCCCTCCGCGAGCCGTGGAAGGAGCGTAATAAATCACATTAAAACACTCATCCTCGGCAGGCCGGTTCGTTTTCGAACCATTTAAGCGCAGAAACGCACCTGCTGTCTTTGGACAGCGTTAATATTATATACAATTATTATTATGTTGTCAATAGTTTTTTAAAAAATATTTTTAAAAATTAAAGGCGTCTTTTGCGTTTAAAGTTGCCGTATTTTCTGTGATTATAGTTTCTTATAATCATAAGAGCAATATAAAGTGCAATAAGGATAAATATGGTGATAACAATAAATTTAAACCAGAAGGAACGGGTCATATCGGAGAAGTTTTTAAGTCCGCTTAAAAGTTCACTCTGCTCAACATCTTCTGCGGAAACAAGGGGAACACTTCCGATAATTTCGCCGGAATGATAGAAGTTGAGCTTTCCGATGACGTCGCCTTTTTCAACCGGTGCTTCAACGGATTCGGGAACATCATACTGATATTCGATGGAAGCGATATCAACGTCGATAGGGAGAAGGGTTCTGAAGGTTTCGCCAATCATAAGTTTAAGATAATCCTTCTGCCATGCGAGTTCAAGGGGAACTTCGTCTATCTGGGAACCTGCTTCAACAATGGTTTTTACTTCAAATTCGGTAAATGCCCAAACATAAAGGTCTTTTGCATTTTTAAGAGCGAGGTTGTATCCCTCATCAAGTTCAAAAGGAGCACCCATATCAATCTGATAATATGCAAAGCCTTCATATTCTGCATAGGAAGCAACGTTTCTTCCGATTTCAGCGCTGTAACCGGCTTTGATTCCGCTTACGGGGGAATAATAATGTGCATTTCCGCTGGCAAGAAGTCCGTTATCGGTGTTCCATACAAGTTTTCTGTGGGTATCGGTTTCTTCACAGGTGTATGCGGTTTTTGCAACGGTTTCGCGGAATTTTTCAAGGCTCATGGCATATCTGGAGATAAGATACATATCATAAGCGGTGGTATAGTTTGCGGTATCGTGGAGACCGTGGCAGTTGGTGAAGTTGGTATCCCTTGCACCGAGTTCTGCTGCTTTCTGGTTCATAAGTTCAACAAAAGCATCCTGGCTTCCGGCGATAAGCTTTGCAAGGGTCATGGCTGCGTCATAACCGGAGGCAATTACCATGGCATGGAAAAGCTCATCAGCAGTAAAAACGTTGCCTGCGAGCATGCCGGTGGAAATAATTCCGTGGCGGTTTTCATAAAGGAAGTTCTGGGTGCTCATTTCATAAGCAGCCTCAGCAGTCCAGCCGCCGACAGCATCAATGTTTTCGATTACAACGATAGCGGTCATAATCTGGGTAAGCTCTGCGGGATACATACGCTGGTTCGGGTTCTGTTCAAAAAGAACATTTCCGTTTTCATCAGCAAGATATACGGATTCGCAGTCGATTTCAAAAGAGGGCTGATATTTCGTTGCAGCAAAAGCAGAAACACAGCAGGATATTGCCAAAACGGCGGCAAGAATAAGAGATACAATTTTTTTCATAATTTCCTCCGAGACCATTTATGAAAATCAAAATATGACTAAAAAATGATTTTTTGTATATTATTATTGATATTATAGCAGAAATTGGTGTATAATGGAATAGCTTATTTTTTAAATTTATGCCGGTTTAAAATATTTTTAACAATATATTGATTTTTGACCGGCTTTAATCCAATAATTCCGGAGGAAAAAATGATTTATTTTACCGGTGATACACACGGAGATCTTTCCAGATTTAAAAACTCTTCAGCAAAAAAACTAAAAAAGGGCGATAGCCTTGTTGTTTGCGGAGATTTTGGATTTATCTGGAACGGAAACGATGAAGAAGAAAAAAACATAAAATGGCTCTCTAAAAGAAAATACAATATTATTTTTGTAGAGGGTGCTCATGAAAATTTCGAGATGCTCAGCCAATATCAAACCGTAGATTTTGCCGGCTCAAAGGCAAGAAAAATCGCTGATAATATTTATCAGCTTTTGCGCGGAGAGATTTATGAGATCGAGGGCAAGAAGATTTTTGCTTTCGGCGGCGGCGATGATGAGGAATTGGACGTTACGGATTTCCATGAATGTGAGGAATTTAAAAGACTTCCTACCGAAGAAGAATGTGAGCACGCAAGAGAAAATCTTAAAAATGCGGATAATAAAATCGACTATATCGTAAGTTATGATATAGGTTTTAAGATGAGAAGTTTCCTCGAAATGGAGAGCAACTGTTTTAATAATCTCCATGCGTTTCTTAACGAGATTTCAACCTCGTGCTCATTTAAAAAATGGTTCTTCGGCTGCTTCCATATGGACAGAAGAATTCCGCCATATTATTATGCTGTTTATGAAAATATATATGATTCCGAAACAGGAAAAGAGATATAAAGTAGTTGTTTTGAGGTGATTGTTTGTCTGTTATTGAACTTTTTATTGTTGGAATAAGCCTTTCAATGGATGCTTTTGCGGTTTCTATCTGCAAAGGACTTTCCGTAGGAAAAATTAAACTGAAGCATATGCTTCTTGCCGGAATCTGGTTTGGAGGATTCCAGGCGCTGATGCCTCTTTTGGGATATTTGCTCGGTTCTGCTTTTGAAAAATATATCGTGAGCATCGACCATTGGGTTGCATTCATTCTTCTTGGAATAATCGGATTCAATATGGTAAAAGAATCAAGAGAAGAGGAACATCCGGATTCTTCTTTTGCATTTAAAGCCATGCTAGTGCTCGCAATTGCAACAAGCATAGATGCTCTTGCTGTTGGAGTAACCTTTGCTTTCCTTAATGTTGATATTATTCTTGCAATTTCGCTTATAGGTATCACAACCTTTGCGCTGTCTGCTGCCGGAATAAAAATCGGAAGCGTTTTTGGAGCAAAATATAAATCCAAAGCAGAGCTTTTTGGTGGAATCGTACTTATTGCAATGGGAATAAAGATTCTTGTTGAACATCTTTTCTTTGGTGCATAAAACCGCATAAATAAAGCATTTGTTTACTGTAAAGTATAATAACATTACATAAAAAAGAGCAAAACCAAAAGGTTTTGCTCTTTTTTTATCTTTTTTATTAAAAATATTTATTGTAATAGGTTTAAAAGTTTACGCACTCTTCATGCTTACCCTTAATTTATCAGCGATAAGTGCGATAAATTCGCTATTAGTCGGTTTTCCTTTTCCGCTGTGGATGGTGTAACCGAAGTAGGAATTGAGCACGTCAACATCGCCGCGATCCCATGCAACCTCGATCGCGTGACGAATTGCACGCTCAACGCGGGAAGAGGTGGTTCCGTGCTTTTTGGCAACGGAAGGATAGAGGCATTTGGTGACGGAGTTCATAATTTCGATATCATCAACAGCCATAAGGATTGCTTCGCGAAGATAGTGATAGCCTTTAATATGCGCAGGAACGCCAATCTGATGAATTATATCAGTTATTACAACTTCGAGATTTGATTTATTTTTGTTTTCGGATGGTGTTTGATTTCTTCCGGTGCTCAGGCAAAGGCTTTTTATTCTTTCTGCGAGCACGGAGCAATCTATGGGTTTTATAAAACAATATGCTGCTCCACCGGAGAGGAGTTCTTTTTCAAGAACTGCACTTTCGGAAGGGACGATTGCAAGAAAAAGTGGCAAATCTTCGCCGAGTTTTTCTTTTGAAGCTTTGATTACAGAGATTAAATCCATCTGTGCCATAAATGTTCCGGAAAGAACGATTTGTGGTTTCTTGAGCACGATATTATCAAAAAGCTCGCGTCCGTCTTTTTTAACGGAGAAAACTTCAAATCCAAAGGTAGAAAGAGCTTCTTTGCATGAAGCACAAAATTCGGAATCATCATCCGAAATAAGAATTCTGATTTTATTTTCCATATTTTCCGCCTGTTCTCTGCGCTTTTTTATCTGACTTATTTAATGGAATTCAAACGCAGTAAAATTCCATATATTTACTAAAATGTAATAAAATGGATATCCATGAGTAAATAATACCATATTTTTCCATACTGTCAAGAGATTTACAGAAATTTACAATTATTTTTTTGAAAAACCAAAAAAACTTGACGAAATGTCTTTTTTTTTCTATTATATAGATATGATATGAAAGGGGATTGATTTTATGTTTTATGAAAATGTAAAAGAATCTGCGGATTTTATTCTTGAAAAAATTTCCGAGATTCCTGAAACTGCGATTATTCTTGGTAGCGGACTTGGCGGTCTTGTTGATGCTATGGAAGATAAAACTATCGTTCCTTATGCTGACATTCCCAATTTCCCCAGATCTTCCGTTGCTGGCCATGCAGGAAACTTTGTAGTTGGCAAAATCGGAGGAAAAGCAATTATTGCAATGCAGGGAAGATTCCATTTCTATGAAGGATTTTCTGCAAGAGAACTTTGCTATCCGCTTTATGTTATGAAGCTCCTCGGAGTAAAAAATCTTATCGTTACCAATGCTGCCGGCGGTATTAATAAAGATTTTAAACCCGGCGATCTTATGATTATTGATAACTATATTAACTTCATCAGAGTCAATCCGCTTATCGGTGAATATGATGAACGCTTTGGTCCAAGATTCCCTGATATGTCTGAACCTTATTCTTCCGAGATTTGCGAAAAAGCTGTTAAAGCAGCAGAAAAACTCGGAATCGATTATAAACGCGGCGTTTATGCTCTCTTTAACGGTCCTTGCTATGAATCTGCTGCAGAAATTCGTGCTTTCTCCATTCTTGGAGCAGATGCGGTTGGTATGAGCACCATTCCGGAAACCATTTGCGGAAACTTCCTTGGAATGAAAGTATTCGGTGTTTCCTGCATTACCAATATGGCAACCGGTATTGCAACCGTTAAACATAGCCATGAAGAAGTTGTTCGTGTTGCTAACGAAGCATCCGAAAATCTTTGTGCATGGATGAAAGAGCTTCTTTCCAACTGGTAATTTAAACATATAAAAAATCCCTGTGAAATTTCACAGGGATTTTTTTTATTGGAAACGGAAGAAATAAAAATCGTTTTCAGACATATATTCTGTTTTTATAAAACCGTGATTAAGATAAAATTTTTCGGCAGCGATATTATCCTTATGACAGCCAAGAGCGATTGGTCTTTTTCCAAAAGACGAATATATGCGGGATATGGTTTCTTCAAGAACATATCCGCCGATACCGCTTTTGCGGTATGCTTTATCAATTATAAATCCGACTATGCGATAGAACGGTTCTTTTTGCATTTCTAAAGGTTCGCTCTCATCAACAAGAGCTTCACCCATTAGAATGATACCGATATATTTTTCTTCATATTTAACAGCAAAAGTGAATCCGATTAGATCGTTTTCTTTTCCAAATTCGCTGATTTCTATAATTCGCTCGACGCTTTCAACAAAATCTTCGCTTATGTCATCACGGTTTATAGCGAGAAGCTTTGGGTATATTTCTTCGCTTAAAGGTTCAAGAGTTATTTTATCTGTCATAATTCAGTTCCTCGAACATTTTTCCGCATCGATTGCAAGAACGAGCATGAGAGAGCAAAGAGCGTCTTTTGAATCTGCAATATCGATAATATATGTATCGGTAAGATTAAAAAACTCTTTTGAAACGGTTGCAATCTTATCTCCGTAAGAATCTGTAATGGTATAATCCCATTCAAAAAGACTTCCGTCGATTTTCCAGCCGTTAAAATCGATATTGAATTTTGGCCTGAAAATGGTGAATTCTTTACTGATACAGCCGATATAATCGTTTCCGAGATATATTTCGAATTTTGGAAAGAGCGTTAAAACTCGCTCTTTAACCGTTCCGATTTCAGTTCCGAGACTATCGAAAATTTTAAGGCAATGTCCCCAGGAAAGCTGGCCTTTAACGGTATATGCGGTGTTTCCGTTTTCGTCATAAATATCATAGCTATCGAACCAGGAGAAAAGTCGCTGTTTGAATAAAAGTTTCATAATAAGCTCCTTTGCTGTTTGACACAATTATATAAGAATATTATAATGTAAATATATATTTTATTCAAGGAGTTCTTTATGCCGAATATAATTGAGATAACCGATTTTTCCGCACCGGAACTTGATATTTATGCCCGCATGACGGAGGTTCAGCTTCTTAACAGGGAGTATCCGGAAAAGGGTTTGTTTATAGCAGAAAGTCCAAAAGTTATAGAACGCGCTCTTAATGCAGGATATGAACCGGTTTCGATACTTGTGGAAGATAAAACTATCGAAGGCGAAGCAAAGGATATAATCGAAAGATGCGGCGATATTCCGGTTTATACGGCATCTTTTGATGTATTAAAAGAGCTTACAGGTTTTCCGCTTACAAGGGGACTTCTTTGCGCTATGAGAAGAAAATCGCTTTTGAGCATGGAGGAAATTTGCTTCGGTGCTCAAAGAATTGCCGTGCTCGAAGAGGTTATGAACCCAACAAATATCGGAGCAATAATCCGCAGTGCGGCGGCTCTTGGAATGGATGCTGTCATACTTACACCCGGTTGCAGTAATCCTTTTTATAGAAGGGCAGCAAGAGTGAGCATGGGAACGGTTTTTCAGATTCCGTGGACAATTTCCGGAGAAAACTGGCAGGAAGAATTGAGAAAATTGGGCTTTAAAACCGCGGCAATGGCTCTTTGTGACGATACTTTGAGCATCGAGGATGAACGTCTTCAAAAAGAAGAAAAACTTGCGATAGTTCTTGGAACAGAAGGGGATGGCCTTGCGGCGAAAACCATCGAAAATTGTGATTATACGGTAAAAATTCCAATGTATCACGGAGTGGATTCCCTTAACGTTGCCGCCGCAAGTGCGGTTGCTTTTTGGGAGCTGAGGAAGAGATAATAAAAAAATCGTGTGCTTTATGCACACGATTTTTTTTATTGCGACTGAAGTTCTTCAATTAACTTTTTTGTTGCATTATAAAGAGCTGTGTTTTCATTTTTCAGCAAAAGCATATACTCATTATATTTTTCTCTGTTGCCCATATATGCATAAAGAATAGCGGCATAGTGGAGCCTTTCGGTAAAATCCGGAAGGAGTTCTTCTGATTTTTTTAGAAAAAATTCCGCTTCGGAATATTTTCCGATAGAAGTAAGGCAGGAAAAATAGTTTACATATATGGAAGCTATAATATGCGGAGTTTGAACAGGAAGATGTTCTTCTTCTATAAGTTGAACGGCTTTTTCATAATATTTTTCTGCGAATGCCGGATTACCTTCTGCGTGAGCACATTTTGCAACCATGAGATAGGGAAGAGAAAAATTCGGTTCATATTTTATACATTCGTTATAATATCTGAACATTTCGTCCTTCATACCGGAAAGTTCGAAAGCAAGCCCCATACAGAAAAACCAGGCAGCACAATCGCTGTCATTTTTGCACATATCTTTTAAAAGGCTTAATTTTGTAAAACCTTTTTCAAATTCACGGCGTCCAAAATTATTCAGCGCGGCGGTAAGATGTATTTTTGCCTCGAAATTATCTATAAATGCCGGGGCAAGAATCGGTCCAAAGGACGCCATATGATTATCCCAGCTGTTTTGAAAATTTTTGTAAAATTTTTCGTAAAAATCCATTTTTGCTGCTCCGTCTTTTTGAATTATCAATATCGCAAAGTAGATTATAAAGCGAATCTTCTGAAAGGATTCCGCGTTTTAAATCTTTTGGGAGTTCGCCTTTTTCATCAACGGAAAAATCCCGAAGCCACTGTCCGCTTTCCAAATATTGATTGAGCAAAGAAACTTTTCTTTGCATCGCCTCATTTTCAAAAAAATCAGGACTGTTTTTAAAAGCGGATTCAACCTCATCAAAGGTTTTTTCCATAAATTCGATTCGTTCAATTATATAACAGAGTTCTTCCTTTTCCATAAATGCTCCTTGGTTTCAGTCGTCCCAGCCGGCATACAGTTCTTCAGTGGTTTTGTTGCAGTTGAGGCTTGAGGTGCGTTTATCGTAAATCAGCTTTTTGAGTTCATCAAGAAGAACCTTTGTCTCTTCGTCCTCGGGAATCTCGGAAAATTCCGCTTCCAGTTTATCAAAATAAACCGCGTCTTCTTTCCAGTCACCGCAGGGAAAACGGATGGAATTAAGATATTCGATACATTCGGTTATGCGTTCTTTATAGGATTTCATAATTTCCCTCCAATAGTATAAATTTTTACGTATTTATTATAACATAAACTGCAAAAAAATGACAGAGGCCAAAGCCTCTGTCATACTTTTATCCTGCAACTTCCAGCATGTTTTCTGCAAAAATGCCGTAGCCCTTTGTGGGATCGTTTACAAATACATGGGTAACTGCGCCAACCAGCTTTCCGTTCTGAACGATAGGGGAGCCGCTCACGTTTGATGTTCATTAGGGACAACAGTTTCAATACCTGAAGTTCTGCGGTATTCTGATGTAGCATCGGATATGTGTATCTCTTTTCCGTTCAACAATACAGGATACATTATTGAAATTGCCTTCAGCAACCAATAAGGTATTCTCTTTTACTTCAATGACAATTCCCATATGATCGTGTGGAGAGTCGCAAAAGACATGATCAAAGATGACAACGTCTCCAGATTGGGGTTCGGCACTTCTTGACACATAGGTTATGCGGTTGTCTGCCTTTGCCCATTCTTCCCACGCAGGACACGCCGCCAAGGACAGCGAGCACTCTGCAGGTTTGTAAGGAATGCACATACCTGCTTTTTTGCAGCAATACAGAACAAATGCCGCACACCATAGGGCATCAGCCTCTTCTACACTCCATTTAG
>JAFYOZ010000054.1 GCA_017547705.1 Oscillospiraceae bacterium | reverse complement strand
TTCGCTCATTTCCTGGCAAAGGAAGAGAACTTCGCTTTCAAGCTCTTCGCGTTTTTCCATCGCAACAGAAAGCATCTCATAGGAATTATCCACAGCAACGATATCATATCCGAAAGGTTCAAGTTCAAAACTTAAAGAACCTGTTCCGCATGCAAGATCAAGCAAAAGCTGTGCATCCGGATTATATTTTTGGATTATTCCGTCAAAATATCTCGCTCTTGCGGGGTAATCAACGTTTCTTGTGAACTTATCGTAAAATCTGGCAAAATCACCGTAATCGCTCATTTTTTTGCCTCAAGACGGCTGAATACAAGGGCATAGCCGCCGCTGGAATCATAGTCTTCGGAAAGAGAACGGTTAACACGGCTGATTGTTGCGGTGGATGCACCGGTTTCTTCAACAATATCGCTATATACTCTTTTATCGGTAAGCATCTTTGCTACATGAAAACGCTGGGAAAGGGTTTTAAGCTCTGGTACGGTGCAAAGATCACGGAAAAAGCTATAACACTCTTCTTTTGTTTCAAGGGTAAGGATAGCCTCAAAAAGGCTGTCGAGTCGTTCGTCTTTAAGACGGTTATTCATTAAAATCCACTCCTCACACTTTAAAATGCTGAATTGTCCTCAGCCTCTTAATTTTACCAGTTTAGTGTGTGAAAGTCAAGAACAAAATGAAAATTAAATATGATTATATTATATAAATTTTAATGTGTTTTTTTGGATATACAAACATATAATTTTGTGATAAAATAATCTCGTCATAGAGCAAAAACTTTTTACGTATATTATCAGTGAAAGGGGAAGGTTCTATGATGAAATATATCGTTATAAAAGCTGTTATAATAACAGCTTCTGCTTTTTTTATAGTTGTTGCGCCTTTTATATATTCTATGGATGATAAAGTTATAACTGTTTCATCTACTGATTTATCAGAAGAAAACAATACTATCATTCTTGATGCCGGACACGGAGGAGAAGACGGCGGAGCAATAGGATACGGCGGTATCATTGAAAAAGATATAAACCTTTCGATAACCCTTAAAACAAAAAAGTTTTTAACCTTTTTCGGATACGATATTCTTTTAACAAGAGAAGACGACCGTATGACCTGTGATTCCGAATTAACAAGCCAGAGGGAGAAAAAAGTTTCCGATATAAAAAACAGATTATCGCTTATAGAAAAATCGCCTTGTCTTTGTTTTATTTCTATCCATCAGAATATTTTTGGCGGAGATGCTCGCGGTGCTCAGGTTTTTTATAGCGGAAATTCCAACGAAAGCGAAATTCTCGCTGGTGCACTTCAAAACGGAATTTCTTCACTTTTACAGCCGGAAAACCACAGAAAAATCAAAGAAGCAGGTAAAAATATTTATATCCTGTATCATGCAAAAAAGCCCGCAATAATGGTTGAATGCGGATTTATATCCAACAGCGAAGAAGCTTCGCTGTTAAATGATGAATGTTATCAAAATAAAATGGCTTACGCTATATCAATTTCAGCAATAAAGCACCTTACCGAAAAGGAAGTATAAAATGGAAAAACTCAAAAAAATCTTTGTATGCTCCGAATGTGGATACGAAACTCCAAAATGGATGGGAAAATGCCCCGAATGCGGAGAATGGAATACATTTATCGAAGATGTTCGTGCGGAAGAAACTCCATCCAAACAAAAAACAGCCGGCCTTGTAATTGGAGAAGCAGAAAGTGAAACTGTAACAAGCATTGCCGACGTTGATGTTGATGATGAATTCCGCTATGTAACCGGAATAGATGAACTCGACAGGGTTCTTGGCGGCGGCATTGTTAAAGGTTCGGTAATTCTTCTTGGCGGTGATCCGGGTATCGGAAAATCCACCATGCTTTTACAAATTTGCGGAAAACTTTCCGAAAAAATGAAGATTCTTTATATTGCCGGCGAGGAGAGCAAATCCCAGCTTAAACTTCGTGCAAAAAGGGTTGGTGTAAACAGTAAAAATCTTCTAATCGCACCATATACAGATATCGGTCAGGTCGTTAATGCAATAAACGCAGAAAAACCGGATATGGTTATGGTTGACTCCATCCAGACCATGAGTTTTTCCGGAATTGCTTCCTCCTGCGGAAGCGTAACCCAGGTTAAAGAATGTACTTCTATTTTAACAAAAGTTGCAAAAAAAGCGGAGATTCCGGTTATTATCGTAGGTCATGTAAATAAAGACGGAGCTATCGCCGGACCAAAGGTAATGGAACATATCGTAGATACCGTTCTTCATTTTGAGGGAGAACGAACTATGAGTTACAGAATCCTCCGTTCCATTAAAAACCGCTTTGGTTCCACTAACGAAATCGGTATATTCGAAATGAACGAAAACGGACTCCGCGAGGTCGAAAATCCTTCTGCAGCATTACTTTCCGAACGTCCGACAAATGTTTCGGGAACATGCGTAAGCTGCATTATAGAGGGAACCAGACCTATCTTCGCAGAAGTTCAGGCTCTTGTATCCAAAACCGGTTTCGGTGTTCCAAGAAGAACTTCCACCGGATTTGACCTTAACAGAACCGCACTTCTTATTGCGGTGCTCGAAAAGAGAGCGGGTTATTATTTTGGCAGTATGGATACATATATCAATGTTATCGGCGGACTTAAACTTGATGAACCTGCCGCTGATCTACCTGTTGCCATCGCTCTTATTTCAAGCCTTACCGATACCGTTGTTCAAAGTAATATCGTCGCATTCGGAGAAATCGGCCTTGGAGGAGAACTTCGCAGCGTCACTAACGCAGAAAGCCGCATAAAAGAGGCCGAAAAGCTTGGTTTTACCGAGGTGATTCTTCCTGAACAATGCCTTAAAAAGCTCCGCAAGGAGGATTACAAGATAAAGCTCACCGGCGTTTCGAGCATCGGAGAGGCTTTTTCTGCAATTCATAAAAAAGAGGAAAAATAAAAAATGAATCATATAAAAAATCCTAATTTCCCGGATGGGAACGTAATTGTTGCTGCGGTTTCTTCAGAAGCAACTGACGTAATTTCCGTATTGGAATCAGCTAAAATCGCTATCGTTCCCGTTGAACCGAATGAAAATCTTCCAAGGGGAATAGCCTCCCATGCTGATTTACAGCTTCTTCATCTGGGCGGAAATTCCGTGCTCACAGCATCGTGCTCAGAAAAAAGCACCGATATGCTCAATATACTCGGTTTTGAAATTCAAAATACAGAAAAATGCCTTGATTTTGGATATCCGGACGATTGCCTTATAAATGCAGAAATAATAGGGAAAAATATAATCGTTAATCCGGATACCATAGACGAAAAGCTCATGGCTTTTGCTGAAGAAAACAACTATAACATAATCGCAGTTAAACAAGGCTATGCAAAATGCTCGGTTCTTGCAGTTTGTAATGATGCTATCATAACAGCAGATCCGGGAATTGCCAAAATCTTACAGTCCAAAGAAATAGAGGTTCTGAAAATCAAAGAGGGCGGAATCTTTCTTGAAGGATATGATACCGGATTCATCGGCGGCTGTGGGGGAATGGTTGAAAGCAAAATCCTCGGAACTTCCGGAAGTTTAAAATCGCTTAAAGATTACGATAATATAAAAGATTTTTTACGAAACAGAAATATTTATGCAGAAAATCTTGGCGGAAGAATGCTTCGTGATATTGGAGGAATTTTACCTCTTTGTGAAGAATAATTCAATCACCAAAAATCCCGATAAAATCGGGCTTTTTCTTATATATAAATATTGACGGGAAGGGCATTTTATGGTATTATTTCCATAGAAGCTATTTCGCTAAATAAAAATTTAACGCAATAGAGAGGAGAAAGCTGATATGAAAAAAGCTTATCTTGAAGACTGTCCCGAATATCTTAAAAATTTCCTGTTTTACATGGAAACCATTAAAGGCCGTTCATCAAGAACCGTTGACGGATATTATATTGATTTAAGATCTTTTATAAGATTCTTATTGATTGATAATAATATCGTTTCTGAAGATTTGGATTATAAAGAAATTAAAATTGCCGATGCAAGTTTTGATTTGATTAAAAACGCAGACAGATTTGACGCAATGCGTTTTCTTTCTGATTTTAAAGAAAACCATGATAACAAAGAAAAAGCTCGTTCTAGAAAAGTTTCCGCTATAAAATCTTTTTATAAATATCTTACGGTTTCCAGCGGAAAACTTGAAGAAAATCCGATGCTCAATCTTGAAACTCCAAAGCTTCGCAAAACTCTTCCAAAATATCTGACTCTTGAGCAATCTTTGGAACTTCTTACGCATGTTCAGACAAGCTTTACTGAACGCGATTTTTGCATAATTACGCTGTTTTTGAACTGTGGAATGCGACTTTCGGAACTTTGCGGAATCAATATTAACGATATCCGTGATAACAGACTTAAATTACTCGGTAAAGGAAATAAAGAACGAATCGTATATTTAAATGCTTCCTGCATGAATTCTATAGAAAATTACCTTAAAGTTTTAAATTCCGGAGAAAAAATAAAAAGAGTTGATAAAAACGCACTTTTTCTCAACAGAAACGGTAAAAGAATCACCCCAAGGCGTGTGGAACAAATCGTGGAACAATGTTTAAAAGAGGCTGGACTCGACGGAATGGGAATTTCTCCCCATAAACTGCGCCATACCGCAGCAACTTTACTTTATCAGGATGCAGGAGTTGATATAAGAGTTCTTAAAGAACTTCTTGGCCATGAAAGCCTTTCTACAACCGAAATTTATACTCATGTAAGCAACAAACAGATTGAAGACGCTGCCAATAAATCTCCGCTTAAAAACGTAAAACCACCGAAGAAAACAATTAAAGAATCTTCTGAAGAATAACTGAAATATATGCCGAAAACGCAGAAAACAAAGCAAAAACGATCGTAAAAGTAAAATACTTTATATTTAAGTTTTTGGCTTTAAAATGCGGTTTTTCTGCATTATTGTATTCAACTATAATGCTTAACAAACGGGATGAATAAAAAGCATTTTCTGCCATTATAATCAGCATAAAACCGATAAAAAGTGTTGATGTAAAATATGTAACCATGCTTTTTGTAAAGAATCCGATACCAAAAAACATATAATTTATTCCGTTTTCAAAAGCATAAAAAACACCGTTTATAAAAAGCGCAGACAATGCAGTAAAACGCCCAAAAAGTCCAAAACCAGATAAATAGATTGCTGTTAAAACTGTTGCCGGAAAACAAAATCCGTTAAGAAACAGATTTATAAAATTTTCATTTTTTTGCGATAAAAATAAAAAAAGATTTTTACAAACTGTTTCCGGAAGAATTTTGAGCACGCATATTCCAAACAGTGCACCAAAAATGAGCATGGCACAACATAAAATCAAAATTCTGTTTTTAAGAATAGTATCAAATATTTCTTTCCTGTCCATTTTTAGGTTAGCCCCTTCCCTTTCCTGTCACTTCCCTATCAATATATTAAAAAAAGGCTCCGGATATTCCGGAGCCTTTAATTTTTTTAATTATTTATCTGCCATTGCAACTTTAATCATAATTGCACATTCAACACGTTTTCTTTCCATTTCGCAGGAAAGTTTTACAGGTTTATTAATATCCTTGTTGAAGCAATAGTTGTTTGCTTCGTCATCGAGACTTCCCATTTTCCATTCATCGTTTCCAACAAACTGGTGGCAAGGATAAATATCTCCGTCCGGAGTTACAGAAACATATTCGTTTCCGCAGCCGCATCCGCGAAGACGTTTGATTGCGCAGGGACCCTGGTCAAGATCGATCATAAAGTGGAAGAAATTAAAACATCTTCCCTCTTTCTTTCTTCTTACCATTTCTACTGCGAGTTTCTCATATTCTTCGAAAATAACCGGAAGATCTTCTTCGGTAATTGCATAGGGTTCACAGGGATCTGCTATAACCGGTTCTACGCTAAGCTGATCAAATCCGAGATCATCCGCAATATGATAGTAGTTATAGCACATAATTTCAAGCGTTGCAACTATTTTCTTCCAATATAATTTACTCCAATTATACCGCCAAAAGACCCACAACCGATAATCATCAGAGCCTTAATAATCATACCAGTGCCAAAATCCCCTGTTCCCATAATTCCTCCCGCAATCCAAAGAACCATGAAAAAAATCACTCCGGAAACAGCTCCGCAGATTATCCCCTTTTCTCCGCAGATTTTTGCAGAAATAAATCCTCCAGAAAACGCCCCTATTGCAGTTGCCAAAACAGTTGAAGGTGCAATAAGCATCGCCGGAACATTAGCCATAGCAAGAACCGCCGCAATTAAAATAATAATTATAGAAGAAAAAAGCATCCCTGTTCCTGCTCCTATTCCGGAACCTATGGCAATTTTTCGAATCAATTTATCAGACATAAAAAACGCTCCTTTCGGATTATCCTTTAAAAGGATATTCTTTAAAGAGCGTTTTTATACTTTTAATTGTTGATTAGTTTTCGCTATTTTTTTCTTTTGCAGTAATGTTCTGTGCAACAGCCCATTTTGCAATGCGAACTTTGCTTCTGTCGCTGCCGGTTTCGATAACAACAGTATCTTCTTTTACGGAAACAACAAGACCGATAATACCGCCTGCGGTTACGATTTCATCACCGATTTCGAGGTTTTCTCTCATAGCTCTGTCAGCTTTATCTTTTTTCTGCTGGGGACGGATAAGCATGAAGTAGAAAACAACAATGATAACAATAAAAGGAGCGAAGCTAAGAACGCTCTCGAGGATTCCACCTTCGGTTGCGACTTCAGTGCTGCTGAAAAGGCTTAAAAAAGTATTCATTTTTTACCTCCAAAAAGTTAATATTATATCAGATTCTCTTACCAAGAATATCTCTGTATTTCTGATAGAACTCTTCAAAAGTTCCGTTATCAAGAGCCTCGCGAATTCTTTCCATAAGGGTATTATAGAAATAGAGGTTGTGCTGAACTGTAAGTCTGTGTGCAAGAAGCTCGTTTGCACGAAGGAGATGACGTACATATGCTCTGCTATGAAGACGGCAGGTAGGACATCCACATTCGGGATCTACCGGACCCTGGTCATAGATGTATTTTTCGTTATTGAGGTTTCTGATACCCTCCCAGGTAAAGAGAGTGCCATGACGTGCATTACGGCTGGGCATAACGCAGTCAAAAAGGTCAACACCGCGGTGAACAGCCTCAAGAATATTTACCGGAGTACCAACACCCATAAGATAACGGGGTTTATTTACGGGCATATGAGGTTCAACTGCATCGATGATGCGATACATTTCAAGAGTAGGTTCGCCAACAGCAAGACCGCCGATTGCATAACCATCAAGATCAAGTTTTGCAATTTCTTTCATGTGCTCAACACGAAGATCTTCAAAAGTGCAGCCCTGGTTGATACCAAAAAGCATCTGATGAGGGTTAATGGTATCCGGAAGAGAATTAAGACGATCCATCTCTGCTTTGCAGCGGTGGAGCCATCTTGTGGTTCTCTGGCAGGACTGTGCCGCATAAGATTTCGGTGCAGGGTTTTCAACGCATTCATCAAAAGCCATTGCAATGGTGCTTCCAAGATGGGACTGAATCTGCATGGATTCTTCCGGACCCATAAAAATTCTGTGTCCATCAAGATGGCTTCTGAAATAAACGCCTTCTTCTTTTATTTTGCGGAGTTTAGAAAGGCTGAATACCTGAAAACCGCCGCTATCGGTAAGAATAGGTCTGTCCCAGTTCATAAATTTATGAAGACCGCCAAGTTCTTTAACAACAAGATCTCCGGGACGGAGAGAAAGATGATAGGTATTACAAAGTGCAACCTGACAATGAAGCTCTTTAAGGTCTTCTGCAGCAACGCCGCCTTTAATTGCGCCACAAGTTGCAACGTTCATAAATGCCGGAGTCTGAACTGTTCCATGAACGGTTTCAAACTCGCATCTGCGGGCTCTTCCTTCAGTTTTTAAAACAGTAAACATATTTCTCCTCTTTTACTAAGGCATAATAATATAACTATATAAGTATAACTTAAGGAGCAAATCTTTTCAAGGGATAATTTGTAAAATAAATAAAAAACAATTTTATATTTTAGTGATTAAGTTACAGAAAGTTGTTAAAAAATAGTATATAATACAGACAAATCAAAGAAACAAAGGAGTTTAATACCATGAAATATACTTGTATGATTTGCGGATACACCTACGACGAAGAAAAAGGCATTCCCGAAAGAGGAATTGCACCAGGAACCAAATTTGAAGATCTTCCCGAAGATTTCAGATGCCCGCTCTGCAAAATGCCAAAAGATAAACTCAGAAATGTAGCACAGGATTTTCAGAAATAATCAATATTAAAATCCAGGATACCCGGTTTAAATAACCGGGTATTTTTTTGTTATAACCGATAATATTACAAAAACAACCGAACATATAAAAAACACTTTTTTTAAATTTTAATCTGATATAATCATACCGTAATAAAAATTATATCGGAGGCTTATATGAAGGCTATTATAACAACCGGACTTTATAAAAAATATAAAAATATAGTCGCTGTTGATAATCTGAATTTAGAAATAAACAGCGGCGAATTATTTTCTCTTCTTGGTGTTAACGGTGCAGGAAAAACAACAACCATAAAAATGCTCACCTGTTTAACAAAACCGACTTTTGGTGAAGCCTCTGTCGGAGGTTTCAATATCTATAATGAAACAAAACAGATAAAACAGATTATCGGAGTTTCTCCGCAGGAAACTGCTGTTGCGCCGAATCTAACTGTATATGAAAATCTTGAACTTATTTGTAAAATCAATGGATTCTCTGATGATAAAACCATAAACAAAATTAGAGAGTTCACAGAAAAATTCGGCTTTGAAAGTGTTATTAAAAGAAAGGCAGAAAAAATTTCCGGAGGTTTTCAGCGAAGACTCAGTATCGCTATGGCTTTAATTAGCGAACCGGATATCCTTTTCCTCGACGAACCGACTCTTGGTCTTGATGTTATTGCAAGGCACGAACTTTGGGATTTGATTCGCTCCTTAAAAGGCAAAATCACTGTCATATTAACCACCCATTATATGGAGGAAGCAGAATCTCTCTCTGACAGAATCGGAATTATGAAAAACGGAAAACTTCTTAAAGTCGGAACGGTCGAAGAATTAAAGAAACATGCCGATACAGATGATTTTGAATCCGCTTTTGTTTCAATTATAAAGGAGGCTTAAATATGAAAACTTTAATCTTTGCAAAAAGATGTGCAAAAGAAATATTGCGCGACCCTATCAATCTTGGATTCGGACTTGGTTTTCCCCTTGTTTTATTGGTTCTTTTAAGCGTTATCCAAAAAAATATCCCGGTAAATCTTTTTGAAATCAATAATCTTGCTCCGGGGATTACTGTTTTTGGCCTTTCATTTATAACTCTTTTTTCCGCAACATTAATAGCAAAGGACAGAGAGAGTGCTTTTTTACAAAGGCTATATACTACCCCTCTTTCCGGATTTGATTTTATTATAGGATACATGCTCCCTCTTTTGCCGATTGCTGTTGCCCAAACTATTATCTGTTACCTTTTCTCGATTTTATTGGGACTTAACATAAGCATTAACATTGTTTTTGCTGTAATCGGAATAATTCCTATGGCGATTTTTAATATATCGCTCGGGCTGTTTTTCGGAAGTTTTTTAGGAGTAAAACAAGTCGGCGGAATCTGCGGAGCGTTACTGACCAATCTTTCTGCCTGGCTCTCCGGAGTATGGTTTGATTTGAATCTTGTTGGTGGCTCCTTTAAAAAAATCGCCTGTCTGCTTCCATTCGTACATGCAGCAGAAGCGGAAAAGGCTTTATTTAACGGTAATTTTGGTACTTTTGCGGAGCATATTTTTCCGATTCTTATTTACTGCATTTTTGCAACGGCAATCGCTGTATTTTGCTTCTTAAATCAAATGAAAAAGCAATAACAAAAAAGCGGCATGATTATCTCATGTCGCTTTTTAAATTATTTAGATTATAGCCATGGAATCTCCAAAGCTGAAGAAGCGATAACGCTCATCAATAGCTTCCTGATATGCAGCCATTACGTTTTCGTATCCTGCAAAAGCAGAAACAAGCATGATAAGCGTGCTCTCCGGAAGATGGAAGTTGGTGATAAGACCATCAAGAACCTTGAATTTAAATCCGGGATAGATAAAGATGCTTGTATCATCGTCATCCGGACGGATTTCTCCGTATTTTGCTGCAACGGATTCAAGGGTTCTGCAGGAAGTAGTTCCAACAGCGATTACGCGGTGACCTGCGGCTTTGGTTTCGTTAATAAGCTTTGCTGTTTCTTCCGGAAGAACATAATGCTCGGTATGCATAATATGATGCTCAAAATCTTCAACTTTTACCGGGCGGAAAGTTCCAAGTCCAACGTGAAGAGTTACAAAAGCGGTATTAACGCCTTTTTCTCTGATCTTTTCAAGAAGTTCATTAGTAAAATGAAGACCTGCGGTGGGTGCTGCAGCAGAACCGATAGGATCGGAATAAACGGTCTGATAACGCTCTTTATCCGCAAGTTTTTCTGTAATATAAGGAGGAAGAGGCATCTGTCCGATTTCATCGAGAACGTTATAGATGTTTCCCTCGTGCTCAAATTTTACGATACGGTTACCCTCTTCAACGATATCGATAACTTCCGCTTTAAGAAGTCCGCCGCCGAATACAAATCGCTTACCGATTTTTGCATGTTTTCCGGGTCTTACAAGAATTTCCCAAACATCAAGGTCCCTCTGTTTAAGAAGAAGGAATTCGATTGGAGAATGGGTATCTTCTCTTTCTCCGATAAGTCTTGCCGGAATAACCCTTGAGTTATTAAGAACAAGAAGATCGCCGGGTTCAAGAAGATCGATTACATCATAAAAATGTTTATGCTCAACCTTTCCGGTTTCTCGGTTAAGATGCATAAGTCTGGAATGGTCGCGCTGATCTGCCGGATGCTGTGCAATAAGTTCTTCCGGAAGGTCAAAATAAAAATCGCTTGTTTTCATTTAATCACCAATTATCTCAAATTTTATAAATATATTGACATTAAAAATATGTAATGATAAAATCAGAAACATATTCATATAACTTATATATTATATTGCAATAAAAGCTTTATTGCAAGTTATTTATATATAAAGGAGGCCTTGTTCATGAAAAATTATAAAGTCGGCGTAATCGGAGCAACCGGAATGGTCGGACAGCGCCTTATAACTCTTCTTTCCGAACACCCCTGGTTCCATATCGAGGTTCTTGCCGCATCCGGCAAGAGCGCAGGAAAAACTTATGAAAACGCCGTTTCCGGAAGATGGGCAATGGAATCTCCCATTCCGGAATCCGTTAAGAATATGATCATTCTCGACGCAGACAAAGATGCAGAAGGCATCGCCTCTATAGTTGACTTCGTTTTTTGCGCAGTAAATATGGATAAAGCCGCAACAAAAGAGCTTGAAGAAAAATACGCAAAGCTCGAATGTCCCGTTATGTCCAATAACAGCGCAAACCGCGGAATGGATGACGTTCCGATGATTATTCCGGAAATCAACCCGGAACATATGGAAGTTGTTTCTGAACAGAAAAA
Source organism: Oscillospiraceae bacterium (assembly GCA_017547705.1). GTDB lineage: Bacteria > Bacillota > Clostridia > Oscillospirales > Ruminococcaceae > UMGS1668. The sequence continues at coordinate 9,618 of JAFYOZ010000054.1, read as the reverse complement.
GCGTCTTGGAACCCGCCGCGGATTTATTTCAGTAAAATCCAACTGCTCCATCCAGAGCTATGTTCCTGCTCTTCATCCTCTTATGAAGTTTGGCATCACAAAAGTTCTTGCCTGCACCTATCAGGCAATATCCGGCGCCGGAAAAAACTTTGAACGCTGGCCGGAAATGGTTGATAACCTTATCCCATATATTGGCGGCGAAGAAGAAAAAAGCGAAAACGAGCCTCTTAAAATCTGGGGGAAACTTGAAGACGGAAAAATAGTAAAAGCTTCTTCCCCTGCTATTACTACACAGTGTCTTCGTGTTCCTGTTTCTGACGGACATACCGCAGCGGTTTTTGTAAGCTTTGAAAATAAACCCTCCATTGAAGAAATCAAAGAATGCTGGAAGAATTACAGCGGCGAACCGCAGAGTCTTAATCTTCCCTCTGCTCCGGAACATTTCCTCACCTATTTTGAAGAACCCGACAGACCCCAGGCAAAGCTTGACCGCAACCTTGAAAAAGGCATGGGCGTTTCTATCGGAAGACTTCGTCCGGATAGCCAATATGACTATAAATTTGTAAGCCTTTCTCATAACACTCTTCGCGGCGCTGCCGGCGGCAACGTTCTTATGGCTGAACTTTATGCTGCAAAAGGTTATTTTGACTGATTAACATAATAAAATTATCCTCCGCATAAGTTTTTGATGTAATCAAAACAGCGGAGGATTTTTTTATATGAAAAACACAATTTTTAAAGGTGTCGGCGTTGCAACTGTTACACCCATGCGAAATGACGGAAGCGTTGATTTAAAAAAATACGCAGATTTCATCGATGAACTTATACAAAAAGGTGTTGATGCCATAATCGTCAACGGCACCACCGGTGAATCTGCGACTCTTTCCGATGAAGAACAATACAACATCATCTGTTGCGCAAAAGACGTTATAAAGCACCGTATACCGCTTATTGCCGGTGCAGGAAGCAACAATACCCACCACGCCGCAAAGCTTGCTCTGAACGCCAGAAACGCCGGCGCAGACGCGATATTATCTGTAACGCCCTATTATAATAAAGCAAATGAAAGCGGACTTTTGGAGCACTATTCATTTATCACAAAATACTGCCAGCTTCCGACCATAGTTTACAATGTCCCATCCCGAACCGGAGTCAATATGAAGCCGGAAACCTATGCAAAGCTTGCAGAAAATCCGTTTATCTGCGCAATTAAGGAAGCTTCCGGAGATATTCATCGGGCGGAACAGACTCTTGCTTTATGCGGCGATAAAATTGATATCTATTCCGGAAGCGACGAACTTACCGTTCCTTTTTTGAGCATCGGCGCAAAAGGTGTTATTTCCGTTGCGGCAAACATCGTTCCGCAAGAAATTCAGCAACTTTGTTCTCTGTATTTTGAGGGAAAATATCATGAAACCGCAGAAAAACAAATCTCTCTGATTCCGCTTATTGATGCGCTTTTTTCCGATATCAACCCTATCCCGATCAAAGAAGCCATGAATATTATCGGATACAATTTTGGCCCATGCAGACTTCCCCTTGGAACAATGGACGAAGGCAAGAGAAAAGAGCTTATTAAAGTTCTTGAGCAGTATGAAATCCTTTGAGCACCGATACTTTTTGCGTTTCTTATTTTTGAGCATACCGATTAAAAAGCGCAACATTTTCTCCGTGCTCAAAATTATGCACAGGTTTTTTCCCAATAAATGCATCCGTATAGAAATAAAACAGGCCGAAGATTAAACTCTTCGGCCTGTTTTTATTATTTTATACCAACATATCCGTTTTTTTCGATAATCTCCTGACCCTCATCAGAAAGAATCCATTCGAGAAGAATTTCCACGTTTTCGTTATCGTTTCCTTCATAAGTAACGGCATAGAGATTTGTTACAATGGGATATTTTCCGTTTTTGATATTTTCAACAGAGGGATAAACTCCGTCAATGCTCAACATTTTTATATTTGGATTTTTGATAATTCCTTCAAGATAGAATCTGAACGAAAAACCGATGGAACCGGATTTGTTTCTGTAATCCTTTGCGACATCTTCCACTATTCCGGACATAAAATCATCTATCTGTTCGGTTGGTGCTTCCATAATCGGCTTTCCGTCCATAAATCGTATAAGCATACTTTGGCTTCCGCTTCCCTGATTGCGCTGATAGGCAACTATTTCTTCATCAGCACCGCCAACCTGGCTCCAATTTGTGATTTCTCCGGAATAGATTGCCTGAACCTGTTCTGTTGTAAGATTATCGACAGGGTTATCCACATTGACAAAGAATACGAATGCTTCCCAGCCGATGGGAGTATATACAAACTTCGTTCCTTTTTCTTCTGCGCTGGCGATCTGTTCTTTTGAAGGATATGCGCCGAAGAAAATATCCGTCTGTTTTTCACCAAGAAGCTTATAGCCGCCGGTTGTGTTGTTATATTCAAAAACTCCGTCCCAAAGCTGTGTTGTTTCCGGATATACCGCATCAATAAAAGCAGAATATACCGGAAATACTGCCGCAGCACCGTCAAGAACCGGCAAATCCTCCGTAAGTTTAAGGCTCGCTTCTCTTCCGAGAGGTACTATTTTAGAATCATCATCAAAAGGGAGATATTCGTTTACAGCAATATTTGGTGTTGTGTTTATGGTAATGCTTTCATCATATTTATTAATACCAAAATTAACAGCAAAAACAGCTATAAAAACAGCAAAAACTGCTGCCCAAATTACAGCATATTTCTTCCTTTTTTTAATCCAAAGAAGGGGGATGAGTCCAGGAAGAAGAAGTACACCAACAAATGTTATTATATTTAATATTCCTAAAGAAGAAAACATTAAAGCTATAAACAGTCCCAAAAATACAGAAACATAAATTATTCCAAAGGTAAGAAAAGTTTTAAGCAATATTATCAAGATTTTTTTCTTATCCAAAATATCACCTCCCAATAAAAATATAGTAATAGCTTTTAACAATATTTTCAATAGAAAGAATCTAAAATTAACTTAATATTCAGAAATTGAATAAAAAAAGACCGCAACGCGGTCTTTTTACTCTCTTTCTGTTCTGATTGTAAAACAATCCGGAAGATTATATATATCTTTTTTAAGAAAAATCGGATAGAAATATTCGTCTTTAAGTTTGCTAAAATCAAGCCATTCAAAAGAATTTTTCCTTTTATTTTCATAAACAAAAAACTTATCCCCTCTTGATAAGATATCTGTTTTAGAAATATCAATAAGAAAATATATGCAAAGCTCGTGATAATCAATATTATCCACATCTTCGTTAAAAAAAGCCTGATTTAACCAAAGCGGACGAATTATTTTAACCTCTGCATCAAGTTCTTCTAAACATTCTCTAATAACAGCTTCTTCCGCAGTTTCTCCCATTTTGATTCTTCCGCCGGGAAGATAATAATACGGAGAACGTTCATCTTTCATTGCAAGAATACGATTATTATCAATAATCATGGCGCAAGCTCTGTAATTAAACTTTTGATTTTCATTTTTAAAAGAAATGTCCATTTTCTCCTCCTGCAGTTAAAAAAGGCGCTTTTATAAAAGCGCCTTTTTTATTTTATTCTTCTTCAAATTCCTCTTCTTCGTCCTCACCGTAATCTTCGGAGGAAAGTTCCTCAAAGATTTCTTTAAGGTCGGAGATTCCTTCAAAAGTTGTGGTGCTTGTCCAGACAGAAGTTATCTGGTCAAAGCATGGAATCTCTGTAAGGAATGCTTCCTCGCGCTTTTTGCGTTCGGTTTTATTGAGTTTATCGCATTTTGTAAGAGCGATGATAAAAGGAACTTCGTTATCGATCATAAAATCAATCATATGAACGTCGTCCTTTGTGGGAGCATGACGGCTATCAACAAGCTGAACGATAAGACGGATGTCTCTGTCACTCATAAGATAGCCTTCAACAAGGTCTGCCCAACGTTTTTTATCGCTCTGGGATACTTTTGCGTAGCCATAGCCTGGCAAGTCAACAAACTTTACACCGTCAACATCGTAAAAGTTTACTGTTACGGTCTTACCGGGCTGGCTGGAAACTCTTGCAAGAGCTTTTCTTCCAAAAATCGCATTCATAAGCGAAGATTTTCCAACGTTGGAATGTCCTGCAAACGCAAATTCAATATGTTCAGCTTTGGGAAGCTGTTTTGAGGTTCCGTATGCGGCCTCGAAAACCGCGTGATTATAGTTCATATTTTCCCCTTTTACTGAATGTTAATGGTGTTTGGCTCCTGCTCAATTTCAAGCATGGAAATTTCTTTAATAAAACGGTCATCCTTTTTGTTTGCTTCAACGGGTTTTAAAAGTGCGGTTTCAAGCACTGTTTCAACCTCGGAAGCAGGCACAAAGGTTATCGCCTTTTTAACAACCGGATCTACTTCCTCAAGATCAGGGATGTTGTCTTTTGGAATAAGAACGGTTTTAACTCCGGCTCTATAAGCTGCCATAGTCTTTTCGCGAAGTCCGCCAATGGCAAGAACTCTACCCCTGAGGGTGATTTCTCCGGTCATTGCAACGTCCCTGCGAACCGGAATTCCGGAAAGTGCAGAAACAATAGCAGTAGTAAGAGTTACACCGGCAGAAGGTCCGTCTTTTGGAACAGCTCCTTCCGGAACATGGATATGTATATCCTTTGTTTTATAGAAATCGTGCTCGATTCCATATTTCTCGGTGCAGGAGCGGACATAGCTGATTGCCGCTTTTGCGGATTCCTTCATAACATCGCCAAGATTACCGGTAAGCTCGATTTTTCCGTTACCGTCAAGAATAGCAACCTCAACCTGGAGCATATCTCCGCCGACAGAAGTCCATGCAAGACCGTTAACAAGACCGATGCTGTCATTTTCTTCAATGGTTTCCGGGCGGAATTTTTTAACTCCAAGGAACTCGGTGATATTATCGCCGTTAATAACAACTTTCTCTGCTTCTCCGCCGACTATTTTCTTTGCGGCTTTTCTGCAAAGACTTCCGATAATTCTTTCAAGGTTACGAACTCCGGCTTCTCTTGTATAGAAATCAAGAATGGAATAAATTGCATCATCGGTAATTTTGAGCATCTTGGAATCCATTCCGTGGCGCTTCATTTCCTTTTTAAGAAGATGTTTTTTACCAATCTGGAATTTTTCTTCTCTTGTATAGGAAGAAAGTTCAATTATCTCCATACGGTCATAAAGGGGTCCGGGAATAGTGCTCGGATCGTTTGCGGTTGTGATAAAAAGAACATCGGAAAGATCAAAAGGAACTTCGATATAATGGTCACGGAAAGAGCTGTTCTGCTCCGGATCAAGAACTTCGAGCATTGCAGATGCAGGATCTCCGCGGAAGTCGCTTCCCATCTTATCAATCTCATCAAGAAGGATAAGTGCATTCTTGCTTCCGGCAAGTTTAACTGCATTCATAATGCGTCCGGGCATTGCACCGATATAAGTTTTTCTGTGGCCGCGGATATCGGATTCGTCTTTCATGCCGCCAAGAGAAATTCTTGTATATTTTCTTCCCATTGCAGCGGCAATATCTTTTGCGATAGAAGTTTTACCAACACCGGGAGGACCAACAAGACAGATTATCTGTCCCTTGATATCCGGTTGGAGCTTTCTTACCGCAAGAAGCTCGAGGATACGTTCCTTAACTTTTTCAAGGCCGTAATGGTTTTTATCAAGCTGTTTTTTAGCTTTTACAATATCAATTTTCTCTTCGGTTTTAACGTTCCAGGGAAGCGCAATACAGGTATCAAGATAACCTCTGATTACGCTTGCTTCCTGACTGTTAAAGGGCATTTTAAAGAGTCTTGCAACTTCTTCGAGAAGTTTATCTTTAACTTCACCTTCAACACCAAGAGCCTCGATTTTCTTTTTATAGGCATCCGCCTCATCCTGAACGTTTTCTCCCTCACCAAGCTCTTCGGTAATTGCCTTAAGCTGTTCACGAAGATAATATTCGCGCTGGTTCTGGTCGATTTGCTCTTTTACTTTTTCATATATATCTTTCTCTACACCGAGAATATTATTTTCGTTTTCAAGAACGCCGGCAAGCATCTCGAGGCGTTTTACATAGTTGGATTCCTCAAGAATGGACTGTTTATCTTCAATATCAATATTGAGATTTCCTGCAAGGAATTCACCAAGCTGAACAGGGTCATCCATGCCAAAAGCTTTAACTATAAGTTCTTTCGGCATTTTTGGAACGAGGAAAGTATATTCATTAAAAAGGTCTTTAACAGTTCTTATAAGAGCATCGCAGAGAATGGAACGTTCCGGGCGAAGCTTTTTAAGCGGAAACTCCTGAATATTTGCAACGAGGAAAGGTTCTTCCTCAATAACATCAACAAGTTTTGCTCTGTATTTTCCTTCAACAAGAATTCTTGTTGTTCCGCCGTTATTTTTAATTACCTGGCGAACTTCTGCAACAACGCCGATTTTATTTATATTGCCAACAGTAATTTCGTCTTCCTCAACGTTTTTCTGTGCAGCAAGAAAAATCGTTCTGTTGCCTTTCATTGCTTCTTCCAAAGCGGCAATGGATTTTTTTCTGCCGACGTCGAAATGGAGAATCATACTCGGAAAGAGAACAATTCCTCTCATGGCAATCATGGGCATTGTTAAAACTTCAAGTTCTTTTTTATCAGGCATATTTTTCACCTCCGGTATAAAAATATCGGAAGCGGCAACCGCAAAATTGGCTGCCGCTTATAAAATTTTATTTTCTTTCAGCTCCTGCTGCAATTTCCAGCGGGATATTTTTCTTATAAGGATTATGCTCGATTTGCGGAGCAGCGCCTTCTGTTACACAGGCTTCGCCGATAACAACAGCTTCTGCTGTTTCATCGGAAGGAAGCTCGAACATAAGCTTTCCAAGGGTTTCTTCCATAATGGAACGAAGACCTCTTGCTCCGGTTTTTCTGTCTATTGCCTTCTGTGCAATGGCATCAAGAGCGCCGTCAGTAAACTGGAGACTTACTCCATCAAGGCTGAAGAGCTTCTGATACTGTTTAACAAGGCTGTTTTTAGGCTCTGTAAGAATTTTTACAAGAGCAGGTTTATCAAGGCTTTCAAGTGCAGTGATAACCGGAAGACGACCAACCATTTCCGGAATGATTCCGAATTTTACAAGGTCATGGGGAGTTACCTTTTTAAGCAGATCCTTGGTTTCTTTCGATTTCTGGCTGAGCACTGTTGCACCGAATCCCATTGCGGAACTTGCTATACGCTTTTCAATAATGGGCTCGATTCCATCAAAAGAACCTCCGCAAATGAAAAGAATATTGGTTGTATCAATCTGAATAAATTCCTGCTGGGGATGTTTTCTTCCACCCTGCGGCGGAACGTTGGAAACTGTTCCCTCAAGCATTTTAAGAAGTGCCTGCTGAACACCTTCGCCGCCAACATCACGGGTAATGGACGGGTTTTCGGATTTTCTTGTAATCTTGTCGATTTCATCGACATAGATAATTCCGCGCTGTGCTGCATCAACGTCAAAATCTGCTGCCTGGATAAGACGGAGAAGAACGTTTTCTGCATCTTCGCCAACATATCCTGCTTCAGTAATTGTAGTTGCGTCTGCAATCGCAAAAGGAACGCCAAGAACTCTTGCAAGAGTCTGTGCAAGAAGAGTTTTACCGGTACCGGTTGGACCGAGAAGAAGCACGTTGCTCTTCTGGAGTTCAACGTCTTCGGTATCAAGCTTGCTCAGAATGCGTTTATAATGATTATAAACAGCAACACAAAGAGTAGTTTTTGCCTCGTCCTGTCCGATAACATATTTATCAAGCACCGCCTTGAGTTCAGCCGGTTTCAAAAGTGTTGCCGGGTCAATTACTGGCTTGTTTTTTTCCTGTTTTTTGCGTTTGGTCTTTTCAAGGGGATCCATATCCTCTTCGTCATAGAGAATGGAGTTGCAAAGCTCAACGCATTCGTCACAAATGCAAACGCCGGGTCCGGTTATAAGTTTATAAACCATGTCCTGAGGTTTTCCGCAGAACGAACAGCGCATTTTGTGATCATCTTTATTGGCCATAATAAAAAAGCCTCCGAATTATGCTAAATTATTCTCTGTGGTCAAGAACATTATCAACAAGGCCATATTCCATAGCCTGCTGTGCGGTCATAAAATTATCCCTATCGGTATCACGGGTGATAACATCAATGGGCTGACCGGTCTGTTCGGAAAGAATTCTGTTCATTCTTTCTTTGATTCTGATGATGTGGTCTGCGTGAATTTTGATATCAGAAGCCTGACCCTGCATTCCGCCAAGAGGCTGATGAATCATAATCTCGCTGTTGGGAAGAGCAAAACGTTTTCCCTTTGTTCCGGAGCTGAGAAGAAATGCTCCCATAGAAGCAGCCATACCTACACAAATAGTGGAAACATCACATTTGATATAGTTCATGGTGTCATAAATTGCCATTCCTGCGGAAATGGAACCGCCGGGGCTGTTGATATAAAGGCTGATATCTTTATCCGGGTCCTGACCCTCAAGATAAAGAAGCTGTGCAACAACAAGGCTTGCAGTTGTGTCATTAACTTCGTCACAAAGCATGATGATTCTGTCATTAAGAAGGCGAGAGAAAATATCATAAGAACGCTCACCTCTGTTGGTCTGTTCAACGACCATCGGTACCAGACTCATTCGGTATCAACTCCTTTCGGATTTTAACGAATCATGTTGAAAATTGTCTTTATTGATATAAAGGACCTCCGGAAATAAATTCCGGAGATCCTCCAATACAAAGATAATTATATTGCAGTTTCTCTGGAAACTGTTCCCGTTTTATCAGTCAACGGAAGGATCGAGTTCTTCGGTTTTCTTTTTACGGGTTGCTCTTTTTTTAGGAGCTTCTTCACCTTCAGCTGCAGGAGCTTCTTCTGCTACTTCTTCAGCTTTTTTCTTGGTGGTACGTTTTTTCTTGGGTGCTTCTTCACCTTCTGCTGCGGGAGCTTCTGCTTCTTCAGCTTTCTTTTTGGTGGTGCGTTTTTTCTTGGGTGCTTCTTCTTTTGCTGCTTCTTCTGCAGTTACTTCGGTAACTTTTGCGGAATCACGAACAAGTTTGATAGCTTTCTCTACGCAAAGGTCAAGAGTGAGTTCATCAACAGGAACGATTTTTCTTACCTGTTCTTCTTTCATTTCATAACGCTCTGCAAGAGTTTTGAACTCTTCGTTCATTTCTTCTTCGGTCATCTCGATTTTTTCGAGTTCAGCGATTTTCTCAAGAGCAAGGCGGATTTTTACCTGACGCTCTGCCTGAGGTCTGAAGCCACCGAAGAACGCTTCTTTATCAGCACCGGTATATTTGAGGTACTCATCAAGGGTAAGTCCTGCGGTTCTTGCAAGTCTGTTTTCGAAGTCAGCAGCGATGTCTTCCATTCTTGCTTCATACATGCATTCAGGAATTTCTGCTTCCATGTTTTCGATGATAGCATCAACAAGTTTTTCTTCAAGAGCTGCTTCGGACTGTGCGTCTGCTTTTTCCTGAAGTTTTGCTTTGATGTCAGCTTTGAGTTCGTCAATGGTATCGAATTCGCTTACGTCTTTTGCAAAATCGTCGTCTGCAACGGGCATTTCTTTAGCTTTGATGCTGTGGAGTTTGCATTTGAATACTACGGGAGCGCCTTTGAGTTC
>JAFYOZ010000053.1 GCA_017547705.1 Oscillospiraceae bacterium | reverse complement strand
GCGCAAAGAAACGGCGGTACCCGCCAAAGAAACGCCTTTTACACCCCTGCGTTGCTCCCGCAACTGCTGTCCCCTTTTTAGGGGACAAAACCCTCCACTGAAAGAATGGCGATTCCGATTCTCGACCGTCGCCGTTCAGGCCGGCAACGGTTTTCTATATAGCTTTGTTGCCCGACTAATTTTAATGCCTTCCCGGAGGGATAGCCTCCCTTGCCTAAAGGGAGGGGGACCGCGAAGCGGTGGAGGGATTCTTTTAAAGGTTTTCCGGAGGGTCAGCCTTCCCAGAGGGGAAGGGGGACCATTCCGGAGGAATGGTGGATGAGGGATTAACATGTAACGCGGAGCGCATATTGAGATATCCCTTCTCCGAGTAGGTAAAAAACTATAAAACCCAATACAAAATCCTAATAAAAAATTTTATTGGCGGCGGAAGAAAAACCGCCGCAGTTTTGAGCACGGGGATGTACTTCTCCATGACAGAAAAATCGAAAGAGAACTTTTCTCCAAAAATTTCTCCGGAAAAATAATCCTCTCCGGAATCAAAAACAAGAACCTCTCCGGAAGAAAAACCGCTTTTTTCCGCAGAGAGATTTACCAGATAAAATCCGAGCACCAAAACGAGCACCAAACCTATGACCCAAAGGGTCAAAAAAAGCGACCTTTTAAAATAAACCAAAAAAATGCCTCCTTTTCATCAAAAAGTCTTGGCGTTTTATAAAACTTTTATTCGAAAAAAAGCGCAATAAGCGCGTTCCCCAAAAGTTCTGCGGAATATTTCGCCTCATCAAGGGTGTTCCCTGTTGCGCCGATTTCTATGAGCACCAAACCCGGAGAAAGATCCATGTTATATTTTCGATAGTCGAACAAAATCGGCCTTGTAATGCCCGGATAAAGCTCCTCGAGCTTATCCGCAAGGGCCGCCGCAAACCGAAGATTCTCCCAATATTCCGGCATATTCATGCTTCCGTCGTCACATCCGGCGATGATCATAATCTGTGCGGCTTTTTTGCCGTTAATAACCGCTGTTGGCTTAATAATCTCCTTTTCAGAGGGTTCAATGGCGTCCCGATGGAGGTCAAGACAGATTTCTATGGTCGGATTTTCGTTGAGATAGCCGGAAATTGTAACGGCACTGCGCTGATAGGAACCGTTATAACTGGGGTCGTCGTGCTGGGTTCTGTCATGTATAACGCCAATCCCTCCCCTGTTGAGCACCGATTCCAGAACGTCCCCAACAGCAACCATGTTTTTCGAATTATCGGTGCTCCGCCAGGTTCCTTCTGTATCAAAAACACCGCTGTCCTGCGCTTCAAAACCCTCCGTTGCGTGGGTGTGATATATCAGAATCTGCGGAAGAGCACCTATCTCGCTGCTCAAAGAAAGTTCATGGCTTTCTTTGAGCATGGATTTGATTTTGTTCGTACTATGGGTGGTGCAGTTTTTGATAATTGCGTTTTTATAGGCAATATAGCTGCCCCCCTCTTTTGCGGAATACTGCATTTCTGTGATTTTCCCCCGTCTGTTTTCGGGAATTTCAACAGAGGGTTCTTCGGTAAAAGCGGTTTCTTCCTTCGGTTCTTCCAATATGAGCACATCGCTTTCTTCTATGATCAAATCGGTGCTCAAATCCTCTTTTGGAGCAGAAACAGGCTGGTTCAAAAATTCAATGGCGCTGCCCGGGGCAGCAAAAGCCATGGCATAATAGAAAAAATCGGAGCCGTTTTTCGCCATGGAAAACACCCCCCATATTCCAAGAAAGAACCCGGCAAAAAACGCAAGAACCTTTATAGAAAAAGCCGCGGCTTTTTTTGTTTTATGCCCGATTCTTTTAAAATTCGGAATACGCCTTGCTCTCTTGTCCATAAAATCCCTCTTTGCCCCGTATTTTTATAAATTCTATGCACCGTTTTTTCCAAAAATGCATAAAAAAAGTTTTCCCGGAGGAATAGCCTCCCTTGCCTAAAGGGAGGGGGACCACGAAGTGGTGGAGGGATTCTTTATAATTGGTAGCTGAAAGTTGATAACGTATGGGCGGATATTATCCGCCCGAAAACAAGGATTCCCGGATGGCAGATAAACATCAGAAAAATAAAAAAACCGGGAATCCCCGGTTTTTTATCAGTAAATTTCACTTTTTTTATCGATAAGCTCGATGATTTCTTTTTCGTTTTCAATTTCGGAAGAATAGGGATAGCTTTTAACAGTGCGGTCAAAAAGCTCCCTGCATTTTCTTGCCAGGGTGATATTTCTGCGATAGAGAAGCTGGTATGCATATGCAAGGCGGCGCCTTGAAACATAGTTTGCGGTGGAGCGTATGTATTTATCCAGCGCCGGAGTATTGAGAGAATCGATTTCTTCCGAAGAGGCGCCGCGGAAAATCCGCAGGAACAGAAGCTCACAGAGAAGTTCGTTTCTATGCAGCCCAAGAAGTCCGGTTGTTTTAAGCATATATTCCGCCGTTTCTTCCGCTTTTTCAAAATCGTGGCAATCGAAATAATAGTTATAGAGCATAACACCAACGGTGCAGATAACCGGGTCAGAAGATTCTTCCCCTTCCGGGAGGAAAAACCAGTTTTCCGGCATATTTCTCATTCGTTCACCCTCGGAGATAAGCCCGTTAACATAGAGCTGAAGCCAGAATGCACGGAGAGATTTTTCGCTTTTTCCAAGAAGAAGAGCGTTTCTTCCGTCGTTGGAAATTCCGCCGATCTGAAGAGGGATTCCGTTGATAAAAACGTTGCCGAATCCAACAGCGGTAAGCATTCCCACAAAAATCTTAAGAATTCCGGAATCGAGCCCGATAAATATCGGAAGAAGAACCAGAGCGGAAATAAGATTAAGAATGCATCCGCCGAAGTTATAGAGCCTATAGGGAATTCCATTTTCCCAACGTGGCGGCTTCATAAGACACTGTCCGCCGGTTCCGACTATATTATAGAGTTTTATCCGAAGTTCGCCGCGCTCTTTTATGAACATTACGTTTCCGATTCGGAAAGAGACAAATTCATATCCGGAAAGAAGTCCAAAGATAAGGTGTCCGGCTTCATGGATAACCGCCTGGATAAAATATGCGGCAAAGATGCAGAGAACGCAGGTAAAAAGATGGAGGATAAAATCTCTTGGCGTTCCGCCAAAGATTTTTTCCGCATCCGCAGAAAGCACCACAAAAATTCCGCAAAAAGCGCCGACTGCAATCATCATCAGGTTTGCGATAAGCCTGTCGTTGTTTTGTTTTTTCAAAAAGCCGTTCACTTCCTTCCTCTGTCTATCATTATACATTAAACCAATATCAAAAATAAAGACAGAATGTAAATTTTACATCTATCATTCCCAGAGGGATAGCCTCCCTTGCCTAAAGGGAGGGGGACCACGAAGTGGTGGAGGGATTCTTTATAAGCCTTCTCCTTGAGGAGACTCCCCTGTTAGGGGAGATGTTGAGCAAAGCGAAACAGAGGGGTCTGCCGTCTGCGGCGAGCAAAAGGTGGCAAAACCGAAGGTTTTGACGGATGAGGGATAAAAAAGGCTCCCTTGTGTAAAGGGAGCTGTCACCGAAGGTGACTGAGGGATTGTTTTAAG
>JAFYOZ010000052.1 GCA_017547705.1 Oscillospiraceae bacterium | reverse complement strand
TGGTGCCTTCGCCAGCAGTTTCCCAAGTTACTTCGGAGGTTTCAACAGAACCGTAGAGGCTATGAGATGCATAAGCAAGATCATAAACTTCCTGTTCGGTCATGCCGGTGAACCAATAAAGTACCCAAGGATATGCAACTGCAGGAGATTCTGCATCATAAACGAGGTCATACATAGCTCTCATTTTGGTTGCAAATTCTGCCCACTGTGCATCAGCCTGGATTTCTGCCTGTGCAGCTTCATCAAGACCAGCAGCAGTGAAAGGACCATAGGTGGTGTAGAGGTAATCGTATGCAGCAGCGATATCAGCTACCCAGTCTGCATAGGAACCGTTACCATAACCGAGGTCAGTTCTGTCTTCGTCGTGATCGCCGAGTTCAGTGAAGAGGATTTCTTCGATTTCATCGGGGGTGAATGCAAATGCCATTACCTGAAGCTGGTAAACAGCGAGCTGCTCTTCAACGTCGAAGATGGAGGTGGTGTTGTCGAAGTCGAATACTACATAGGATGCGCCTTCAGCATAGTTTTCGGAAGCCATACCGTACATATCAACAAAATCGTTGATTGCTTTTTTGACTTCGTCGGACCAGTCAGCATGTTCAACATGAACTGCTTCAAATGCGGGTTCTTCTACGGGCTCGTCAACGGGTTCGTCAACAACGGGTTCGTCAACAACGGGTTCGTCCTGTGCGCATGCTGCGAAGGAAAGAACCATAACGAGTGCGAGAAGCATTGCGAGAAGTTTTTTCATAGTGACACTCCTTACATTTTAGTGTTTCTACACTTCATTTTAGTAAATATGGAGAGAACCCCATATTTCAGATTAATAATACTAGATTTTGCCTAAAAAGTCAATAATATTGACAGAATTGTAACCGTTTAAGGTTCGTTTTGCAGGAAATCTTTTAAAAATGAACAATTAATTTAAATAAAAAAAGGCGGCCTTTGTTGAAAAAGACAACCTTTTTTATCATTCACAGAACCGGAAAGTTATATGACCGCCATAGACGGAATAATCGAGTCCGGATATTTTTGGAGAAACAGCAAAATAAGAAGTTTCATAGAAAAGGGGAAGAGCAGGCATCGCCTGAAGAAGCATTTGCTCTGCAATGGCATAGGATTCTGCCATTTCCTCGAAGTTATCTTTCTTAGAAGCGTTTGTAACCGCGGCGCTGAATTCCTTATGATAAAATCCGGTTACGTTGTCCGTATCTGTAAATACGGAGAAAATCGCTCCGGGGTTATCATACTGGGGCGTTAACGGAATAAGAGCAAGGTCGAAGTTTCCGGTTGCAACAGCGGTTTCGAGTTCTTCTTCCGTTACCGGGATGAGGTTTATAAATACGGCAAGGTTATCCTGTACGCTTTTTTGAAGGAATCCAAGCGCCGGAATAAATTCTTCCGTACAGATTATGGTGATGGTCGGGAGCTTTGTAAGTCCGAGTTCATCAAGTCCCTCTTTGAACAAATCGGAAGCTATCTTCGGATCAAAATCAAAACCTGCAAAGCTTTCGCCAACGGTTTCGCGATAGTTTTTTCCGCTTAAGGTTACGGAAGGAGGAACAAAAGCATCGGCGATGCGATAGTTCTCATCGATTTTCGGCTCAAGAAGGCTTTTATCTATCGCGTATGCAAAGGCGCGGCGGATTTTATGGTTTTTAAGAATCTCGTCGTTTGTATTAAAAGCCATTACCCAGGTCGTGTTTTCACTTTCGAGGATGTTGAATCCCTCCTCGAGGAGGATATCCTTATCCGAATGGTTAAGAACGGAAGCGTCAACTGTTTCTTCAAGAAGGCGGTTTACTGCATCCGCTTTTGGGTCGTCTTTAACGAAGAGATATATGTTCTCGTATTGCTTGTTTGCGATTCTGCTGTATTCGTTCGGAGAGAGAACATAGCTGTAGTTATTGATTCGGCGGACATAATATGCGCCGTTAAACATAATATAGGAAAGTCCAAGACCGTAACGACCTTTTGTTTCTTCAAAAAAACTGCGGTTGCAGGGCATTGCCGCCGCGTTGGTAAGAAGATCGAGGAAAAGGGGATCCGGGTTTTCGAGGGTGATTATAAGACGGTAATCGCCGACGGTTTCAACTCCAAGAAGAGATTCGCGGCAATCTCCGCGAAGGATTTTTTCGGAGTTTTTGATGTTGAAAAAGTCACTTCGGGAAGGAGCGGATGTTTCCGGTCGGAAAAGTCGCTGGAACGCAAAGAGAAAATCGTCTGCGGTAACGGGGGTTTCGCCGTCGCTCCAGAAAAGGTCTGTTCGGATATAGAAAATATAAGTTAAGCCGTCTTCAGAAACTTCCCAGCCTTGGGCTGCGCCGGGAATGATATTTCCTTTTTCATCTTTATCCACAAGACCCTGATAGCAATTTTCCACGATGATAAGTTCCGGGTCGCTTTCAGCAAGCTGTGGGTCAAAGGAATCAACACCTCTTGGAATATCAAAACCGAGGGTTTTTGGTGCGCTGCAACCGGAAAAAACAAAGGAAAATACGAGCATGAGCGATATTATTTTTTTGAGCACCGAAAACACCTCCGATCAAAATTTTATACAATATATAATATATTAACATCGGAAAGCTGATTTTACAATGAAGAAAAAGTAAATTTTAAAGAAAAATAAGAAAATCTTAAATAATTTAATATTGTATAATAATTTTATATTTGTTATACTGTAAACATTAAATGGTAAAGTTGGTGAAATTTTGGGCTATTGTGAACGCTGCGGCGGAAAATTCGATGATGAAGACCTCTGCGAATATTGCGGAGATGATGAGGAATGGAGCTGGAATACGCCTTATAATACAAAAAAGGTAAAATGCAAAAGATGCGGACACGATATTTATGAAGCCAGAAGATTCTGCTTTGTCTGCGGAGCAAAGAACCCTGCCGCATTTAAAAAAGGCGATGCATATTGCCCAAGATGCGGAAATGCTTTCGAAAACGGAATCTGCCCAAACTGCGGAAAAACCAAAGCCCATTTTGATTCCCTTAAAGTCGAACCGGAAATAGAAGGCTTTTGTAAAATCTGCGGAGAAACAGTCTGTTATGATGATAATTTCTGCATGAAATGCGGAACGGAGCTTTATTATAATGCTCCGACAAGAGACGCAAAATTGGTAGGAGCCGGAAAAATTGCCAAAAAAGCAGAAAGTACAGCAAAAAGCTATAATGATTTTGATAGCGATGACGGTTGGGAAAGCATCGGAAAAGAAGTTAACCCAAACCTTTGGCTCATTCTGGGAATCGTTTCTCTCATCATTTGCTGTATGCCTACTTCCATCGGAACCATAGTCTGTTCCATTCAGGCAAAAAAAGCTCTTGAAAGAGGAAAACAAAGAACCGCAGAAAAGAAAGTCGGCGCCGCTATCAGATGGTTCTTTGCCGGAGCGGTTATCATTCTTCTTTTGATGGCTGCATCTGTTATAATTAAAGTGACCAATTAATCAATAATTTTTTTCTGGAGGAGAATATATGGTTTGTAAAAAATGCGGAAGCGAAATTGGCGAAAACGATATGTTCTGTCCGAACTGCAAAGAATATGTAAGCATAAACGAAGAAAAACCTAAAACCATTCACAGAACACCGGAGGTTACATATGAAGAACCGAACGCAACTCTTTGGATAGTGCTTGGGATTCTTGCTTCGATTTTCTGCTGTCTTATCGGTGGAATCGGAACCATTGTTTATGCCGCAAAAGCAAGCGGAAATATCAGCGCAGGAAATCTTGGTCTTGCGGAAGATAATATTGCAACCGCGAAAAAATGGTTTATTGCAACGGTTATAATCGGAATAATCGGTTTTGCAATCGGACTTATTGCTTATTAAGTAAATTTTATTTCAGGAGGAATACATATGAATTGTAAAAACTGCGGAGCAGAGCTCCAAGAAGGAAGCGCATTTTGCGGAAACTGCGGAATGAAAGTTGAAGTTGAACAGCCTGTTTATGAAGCACCGGCACAGCCCGAATTTCAGCAGCAGGGATATTATCAGGCACCGGTACAGCCCGAATATGTTGTAGAGCCTGTTGCAGCTGTTGGCGAAAAACCCAACACTGTTCTCTGGATTGTTCTTAACGCAATCGAAATCTTCACTTGCTGCACCATTACCGGTATCGTAGGTCTTATCTTTGCAATCCTTGGCCATCTTGCTGCAGACAAAGGCGATATGGCAGAAGCAAACAAAAAAATCAAAGCCGCAAAAACCTGGTTCTGGGTTGGCCTTGGTGTTGGTGCTCTTGTTGTTGTTGCCTATATCATTCTTGTGGTAATCGGCGCTGCATCCGGAGTAGCCAGCGAAATGCTCTATTATTAATGAAAAAACGGATAGCGATATCTTTGGCGGCGGCTGTTATTGCCGCCGCCGCTCTTATATATCTTTATTTTACCGGGGAAGGAAAAGGCGCAGGGATACCATGCCTTGTATATCAGTTCACCGGGCTTTATTGCAGCGGCTGCGGAGCATCAAGAGCTTTGCGGTCTGTTTTGCATCTTGATTTTTATCAGGCTCTTCGATATAACGCATTTTTCACCCTTATGCTTCCGCTAATGGGCGGATATTTTTGCGCTCTTATCTATAGCTATATCCGCTTTGGAAAAGACATGATATCCAAAAAAATCCCCATGAAATTTGTCTGGATACTTATTGCCATAGCGGTTATTTTTGGGGTTATAAGGAATATACCGTTTTTCTCTTTCCTTGCGCCGGTTACTTTATAAGCTTCTTAAAACTTGACTTTAATATAAAGAGGATATATAATACCTTTTAGAAAATTAAATATCAACGATTTTTATGGCCGCATTTTGCGGTAAAAAGGAACACGGTTAAAATCCGTGGCTGCTCCCTCAGCTGTATTTGCGGACGAAAGAACAGTTATCCCACTGCGTTTTATTGCGGGAAGGGTGTTTTTTCGGATGAAGCATAAGCCAGAAGACTTGCCATAAAAACTCCGCGTTGGATTCATTGGGAAAGGATGAATACCGGGCATTTTTCTTGCTTTGTCTGCAGTCCTTTTTTGAGGACTGCTTTTTTTATTATACTTTAGTATGTACGCCGCGAAGGGGTGTACATACAAATTACCCGCTATGCGGATAAGCTTTTGTGATTTAACAAAAAATATTTCGTTTGACCGAAAAAAGAGAGGATTTTGAAAAAATGAAAAAGATTTTTGCAATAATTTTGGCTATGACGGTTCTTTTTGCTGGCTGTCAGAACGATCTTCCCGCAAGCGGAGATTCCTTCAGCGGTTTTGAGGGATACAATAAAGAACTTTCCGAGCAGGAACTTGAAAATATCATGAAAGCCGGAAAGGTCGAACTCGAAAACCGCCCGGATGAAAATATCTGCTATGTCAGCATAACATGCAAAACCGCCATTGCAAGCGGCGAACTTTCCGAATCCATGCGTTCTGTTCTTCCGGAAGACGGAATAGTCCTCGAAAACTATAAGATAGAATATGAAGATGGCGAAACGGTTTTTGATATTATTGCAAAAGTAGTAAAAGAAAACAAAATCCATATGGAACATACCGGAACAGCAAAAGTTCCCTATATCGAAGGCGTTGCAAACCTTTATGAATTTGATTGCGGCCCTCTTTCCGGCTGGATGTATCAGGTAAACGGTTGGTTCCCGAGTTTTTCTATGGGACAGTATAAAATCGAACGCGGAGATACCATCGAACTTATCTATACCTGCGATCTTGGCGAAGACGTTGGAGATAATTACGGACACTGATTTTTATAAAAAGGATTTTTTAAACCATGACAGAGAAAAAAGCGCTTAAAACAGAATCCGGCTTAAGCCTTTATCATCCTTTGGTAAGCTTTGGCTATTTTGTTGCGGTGATAGCAGGAACGCTCCTGTTTATCCACCCTTATTTTGTGCTGATTTCTTTAGGCTGT
This sequence comes from Oscillospiraceae bacterium, assembly GCA_017547705.1. GTDB lineage: Bacteria > Bacillota > Clostridia > Oscillospirales > Ruminococcaceae > UMGS1668. The sequence continues at coordinate 3,237 of JAFYOZ010000052.1, read as the reverse complement.
GCTCTTCTTTCCGCCGCGATGATAAACGGAAAAAAGATGTTTTTGGCGAGTCTTGGTTTTGGAATCCCGATGTTTATATTCATCGCCCTTGCAAACCCGCTTTTTAATCACCGAGGAGCAACCATCCTTTTTTATCTTTTTGATAACCCGGTTACAAAAGAAGCTATTATATACGGAATCGTTTCCGCAGGAATGATGTTTGCGGCGGTTATATGGTTCACCTGTTATAATACGGTTGTAACTTCCGATAAATTTATCTATATCTTCGGAAGAGTTCTTCCGTCCGTTGCGCTTATAATTTCCATGACTCTTTCGCTTATCCCAAGACTTATGGCACAGATAAAAGTTATTGCGGATACACAAAGAAGCATCGGTCTTGACTGGAAAAGCGGAAGCCTTATGCACCGAATCCGCGCAGGAGCAAGAATCCTTTCTATCCTTGTAAGCTGGGCGCTGGAAGATGCGGTAATAACTGCGGATTCAATGCGCGCAAGAGGATACGGACAGCATAAACGAAGCACCTTTTCCATTTTCCGTTTTGGAAAAAGGGACGGAATCATGCTTTCGATAATCGTTCTTCTTTTTGCGGCAGAAGTTGCCGCATATATAACCGGAGCGGGAACCATGGAGTTTTATCCGGCGATAGTTGCACCGAAAACGGAGTTTATTGATATTTTATTTTATATTGCATACGCAGCCCTTGGAATTATTCCGGCGGCAATTCAGATGAAGGAGGAGCTTAAATGGAAGCAGTTAAAGTAACAGATTTTAGCTTTGATTATGCCATAGGAAACGAAACAGCCCTCCATGACATCAATTTTACCGTTAACGAGGGTGAATTTATCGTTGTATGCGGCCCTTCCGGCTGCGGAAAATCAACTTTGCTTAAAAGCATCAAACCCCAGCTTAAGCCTTTTGGTACAACAAGGGGAAAAATTGAATTTTACGGCGAAGACGTATATTCTCTTCCGGATGAAAAAACCGCAGGAGAAATCGGTTTTGTAATGCAAAACCCGGATGCACAGATCGTTACAGATAAGGTCTGGCATGAACTTGCATTCGGGCTCGAAAATCTTGGAGTGGAAACCCCGATAATCAGAAGCCGCGTTGCGGAAATGGCAAACTATTTCGGAATCCATAACTGGTTCAGAAAGAAAACTGCGGAACTTTCCGGCGGACAGAAGCAGCTTCTTAACCTTGCATCTGTTATGCTTATGCAGCCGAAGCTCATCATATTGGACGAGCCTTCGAGCCAGCTTGACCCCATCGCCGCAAGGGAATTTCTTGAAAACGTCCGCAAAATAAATCTTGAACTTGGAACGACCATTATCATAACCGAGCACAACCTCGAAGAGGTTTATGGCTATGCGGATAAAGTTCTGCTCATGGAAAAGGGAAGAATCAAAAAATATCTTCCTCCGCAAGAGATGGCACAGTACCTTGCAGAAAACGAGCACGAGGGAATGTATAAAGCTCTGCCGACTCCGGCAAGAATGTACGGAAGCGTGCTCAAAGGTGAATGCCCTTTGAGCATTGTTGAAGGCAGAACATGGTTTGGACAGCTTGTTGATGAAAAACAGCCGGAATCTCCGGTGCTCGCCGAGCACGAAAGACCTTCCGAGAAGGTTATCGATATAAACGAGGTTTGGTTCCAGTATGAAAAAGGCGCAGACCCGGTGCTCAGGGATCTTTCTTTCTCTGTTAGAAAAGGCGAAATCTGTTCTGTCCTAGGCGGAAACGGCGCCGGAAAAACAACAATGCTCTCCGTTGTATCTCAAAAACGCAAATATAATCTTGGAAGCATCAAGATTTCCGGAAAAGAACTGAGCAAATATAAAGGCACAGAACTTTTTGAGCATAATATGGCGGTTCTTCCACAGAACTCCCAGTCTCTCTTTGTTTTTGAAACATTAAGGCGCGACCTTGAGGAAATTTTTGCGGAAAAGAAAATTTCCAAAGCGGAAATCGAGGAAAAGGTTCTTGCTGTTGCAAGAAGAATGGAGATAGACTCCCTTCTCGACCGTCACCCTTATGACCTTTCCGGCGGAGAAATGCAAAAAGCCGCCCTAGCAAAAATCCTTCTTCTTGAACCGAAGCTTTTGCTCCTTGATGAACCCACCAAGGGCATGGATGCACTTTCTAAAGAAAATATGGGAAGAATTCTTCAGGAACTTGCAAAATCCGGAGCAACCATTCTTATGGTCACCCATGATATCGAGTTCTGTGCAAAATATTCCGACCACTGCATGCTGTTTTTTGATGGATACATTGTTTCAGAAGGTTCTCCGAAGAAATTCTTCTCCGAAAACAGCTTCTATACAACCGCCGCAAGCCGCATGACAAGGCATCTTGTGCGCAACATAATAACCTGTGAGGAAGGTGAACAGCTTTGCAGAAGCCTTCTTTAAAAAATTACAGAACAAAGGCTCTTTTTGTTCTTGTTTGTCTTCTTTTTCCTATAACCCTTTGGATTTTTATGGCAACCGGAGCAAAAAACTATGGCCTTATAAGCATGATAATGGTTATTCTTGCGATGGTTCCGTTTTTGATGCTTTATGAAATGAAAAAGCCCCAGGCGAGGGAATGGATTCCTCTTGCTGTTATGGCGGCAATAGCCGCAGTTGGAAGAGCAGCTTTTGCATTTGTTCCCCATTTTAAACCGACTTCTGCAATTATTGTTATAACTGCAATGGTATTCGGGCCGGAAGCGGGTTTTCTTACCGGAGCAATCTCCGCTTTGGCTTCAAATCTCTTCTTTGGGCAAGGCCCCTGGACTCCGTGGCAGATGTTTGCATGGGGACTTATCGGTTTTCTTGCGGGACTTCTTTCTAAACACGGTTTATTAAAAAAGAAAAGGCAGCTGGTTCTTTTTGGAATCGCCTGCGGATATATCTATGGCTGGATTCTCAATATCTGGTCCGGAGCAGGATTTGTCTATGGACTTTCATGGCAAAGCTATATAAGCCTTTGTATCACAAGCCTTATTCCGGATGGAATCCATGCCGCCGCAACGGTTATCTTCCTTCTTTTGCTTTCCGATTCCTGGGGAGCAAAATTGCGGCGAGTTAAACAAAAATTTGGAATACTTGCAAGCTGAAATAAAAAATCTCCGGCAATTTTGCCGGAGATTTTTTTATTCTGTTCTGTTTATGGATTTTTCTGAGGAAAAGCCCTCGGGATAGCGCTTCTTGAGTTTTTCGATATTGCGCCCGAGGATTTCATCAAGGGAGATTCCGA
>JAFYOZ010000051.1 GCA_017547705.1 Oscillospiraceae bacterium | reverse complement strand
GTAATATAGAAATACTACCCCATTTCTTTTGTAACCAAAAGAAACCGGGTAGTGCCTGAAAGAAAAGTTTTCTTACCCCTGTTGAAGCTCCCGCTTCAACTGTCCCCTAAACAAAGGGGACAAAGCTCTCCACCGGAAAAACGGCGGTTCCGAATCTCGACCGTCGCCGTTCAGGCCGGCAACGGTTTTTTGTATAGCTTTGTTGCTCGACTAATTTAATGCTTTCCCGGAGGGATAGCCTCCCTTGCCTAAAGGGAGGGGGACCGCGAAGTGGTGGAGGGATTCTTTTTAAGCCTTCTCCTTGAGGAGGTATTTACAAAAACTTTAAACTATCAATTTTCAACCTTAAACTTATATTTTCCCGGAGGTAAATGTGAAAAACAACATCACGAAAAAAACAGTAATAGCTCTTCTTGTTGCAGCAATGCTTTCTTCCTGCGCTATGGTGGAAGATGTTCCGACAATCGGTTCCGATGCACCGATTTCTTCTATAGAAAGTTCTTCCATTCCCGAAGAATCTTTTGAAGAGGAAGTTCCCGTTGTAATCGAACCGGTTGAAGAAGAGCCTTTGGAAGAACCGGAACCCATTCCGGAACCGGTTGTATATATTTCTTCAACAGAGGTCGAACCCGGCGACTATATAATCCTCCGTGCAGAAAACCTCGACCTTAAAGACTATACCTTCGTGGATTTTCTTGATTATCACAGAGAGTTTATCGCAAAAGACGGCGGCTGGTATTGCTTTATCCCTGTAAAAACCGCCGCAGATCCGGGAAGCTATAAACTCGAATTTTCCGTCGGGGATTTCACCTATTCCGAAACCGTAAAAGTTCTTGAAAGAAAAGCCCCGAAGCAGTATCTTGTAGTTGCTCCCTCAACTCTTGAACAGACCCTCGAAGATGATGCAGTTCGCGCCGCATTCAACGAATTTTATCAGGAATACAGATGGTACGAAACCGGAATCCGATTCTGGGAAGACGATTTTATGATGCCCCTTGGCGATTCCTGGTATAACGAAACAACAAAGTTCGGAACTTTCCGTACTTTCTCAAACGGCGATACCGAATGGCATAACGCTGTTGATATGGCTGTTGGCGGCGGAACTCCTATCTATGCAACAAACAGCGGCGTAATCCTCTTTGCGGATTACCTGGGTCTTACCGGATACACCATCGTAATCAACCACGGCATGGGCGTTTTAAGCTGGCATTATCACCTTTCCTCGATGAAAGTTGAAACCGGCGATGCGGTTGAAAAAGGCGATTTCATCGGAAGAGTCGGAACAACCGGACTTTCCACCGGTAACCACCTCCATTTTGCAATTTCCGTCGGCGGAATCTTTGTTGATCCCCTGGACGTTACCGAAAACGGAATCGATCTTGAATTCTGGAAGGTGACCGAAGAATGAAAATAGGTAATATCGAACTTCCAAAATATGCCGCATTGGCTCCCCTTGCCGGAGTCGGCGACAGAGCCATGAGAGAAATAAGCCGCGAATACGGCGCAGTCTGGACTGTGGGAGAGATGACATCTTCAAAAGGTCTTTCCTATGGCAGCAAAAAATCTGCGGAGCTTCTTGAAATAAACGAAGCAGAACGCCCCTGTGCTGTCCAGCTTTTCGGTTCAGAACCGGAAGTTATGGCAGAAGCCGCAAAAATGGCTCTTGAATATAAACCGGACGCCATTGATATAAACTTTGGCTGCCCGGTACCAAAAGTCGCCGGAAACGGCGGCGGCTCCGCATTGATGAAAGACCCGGAACTTGCCGGAAGAATCGTCCGTGCCGTTGCGGATGCTGTTGATATCCCGGTAACGGTAAAATTCCGTGCCGGTTGGGATAACGAGCATCTCAATGCGGTTGAATTTGCCTGCATCTGTGAAGCAAACGGCGCAGCAGCTCTTACCGTTCATGGAAGAACCAGAACCCAGATGTATGCTCCGCCCGTTAACTGGGATATTATCCGCCAGGTTAAAGAGGCTGTTTCTGTTCCGGTAATCGGAAACGGCGACGTCGTATCCCCGGAAAGCGCAAAGGCACTCTATGACCAGACCGGCTGTGACCTTGTAATGGTTGGCCGCGGCGCCATGGGCAATCCTTGGATTTTTAGGCGCATCGCACATTACATGGAAACCGGCGAGCTTCTTCCGGAACCTACTCCGGAAGAAAGAATGGCCGTGCTTAAAAAACATATAAACCTCCTTTGCCAATACAAAGGGGAATATACCGGAATGCGCGAAGCAAGAAAACATTCCTCATGGTATATTAAAGGAATGTGCGGCGCTGCAGAATTCAGAAGAGAATGCGGCGAACTCGAAACTCCGGAAGACCTCGAAAAACTTATCGACAGAGTTCTTCTTGCATCGGAAAACGAAGGCTTTTGATGAGCACCATTCATTCTTCCCTGCATATGATTTATGCTGTATGCATAATTACCAGTAATTTACAGTTGCTGTAAAAAATATACTCAAAAGTATCAAAAACAAGCTTTCAACAGAAATTTTAAAAATAAATCGCTTATTTAAGCCATTTGGTGGAGTACTATGTGGAAAATGTTGAAAACTCATCGGAAACCAACCTTTTTCCATCGGAAACCAACCTCAAACCAACCTTTTCCAACCTCAAAACCAACCTTTTCAACAATGCCATTGTGGAAAATGTTGAAAAGTATTTTAAAAAATGGCTTAAAAATGCGGTTTGGTTAAAAAAGTTTTTAGTGTGGATAATTTGGGAATGTTGAAAAACCTGTTTTGAGCACAGAATTTGTCATGTTAAAAAGGAGGGAGCACCGATGAATAAAAAAGACCCCGTTGGGCTGTATATTCATGTTCCTTTCTGCAGGCAAAAATGCCGCTACTGTGATTTTTATTCTTTCCCAAAAGGCGAAGAATACTTCGAAATCTATAAAAACCGCGTGATAGAAGCCATAGATTTCTATGGAAAAAAGTATGCAAGGTCGTATAACTCTTTGTATTTTGGCGGCGGAACTCCCCTGCTTTTGGGAGAAAAACACCTTTGCGATATTATGGAAGCAGCAAAACCCTATCTTACCCCCGATGCGGAAGTTACCGCAGAGGGAAATCCGGGTATTGCGGAAAACATAGATTTCTCTGCATTGCGCTCTTCCGGAATAAACCGTCTTTCATTTGGATTGCAAAGCGCAAACGATAAAGAACTTTCCTCCCTCGGAAGAATCCATACAAAAAAAGAAGCGGAAGAAACAATAAAAGCCGCAAAAAAAGCCGGCTTTGATAATATTTCTCTGGATTTAATGCTTGGTATCCCCTATCAGACAAAAGAGAGCATTCTTGAAAGCATAGATTTTTGCGATTCTGTGGGCGCAACCCATATTTCCTCATATATGCTTAAAATCGAAGAGGGAACTCCCCTATCAAAAAGCGAACTTCGCTTTCTTTGTGCCGATGAGGAAGAAGCCGCGGATTTTTATCTCCTTGCCTGCGAGGAACTTTCCAAGCGCGGTTTTGAACAGTACGAAATCTCCAATTTTGCCAAGGACGGAAAACGCTCTTTCCATAATCTTCGCTATTGGCTCGACGGAGAATATATCGGAATCGGACCATCAGCCCATTCCTTTATGGAGGGCCGCCGATATTATTTTGAAAGAAGTATAAAAGATTTTATCGAAAAACCTTTTGATGAAATCGAAAAAGAGGAATCTTCCGGCGGCGGCTGGGAAGAATATGCAATGCTCCGTCTCCGTCTATCCGATGGACTTGATACGGCGGAACTTTATGAAAAATTCCCGGATGCTCCGAAAAATATACTCGAAAACGCAAAGCCTTTTATAAAACCCGGTCTTCTCAATATAACCGGAACAAAAATCTCTTTTACACCAAAAGGCTTCCTCCTTTCCAACGCCTTAACAGCGGAAATCCTCTATTAAGCCTTCCCTTGGGGGAAGGGGGACCCATTCCGAAGGAATGGTGGATGAGGGATAAAAAGGATTCCCGGAGGGTAAGCCTCCCTTGCCTAAAGGGAGGGACCACGAAGTGGTGGAGGGATTATTTATAATTGATAGCTGAAAGTTGAAAGTCGATAACGTATGGGCGGATATTATCCGCTTATCTAAAAAAACGAAAGGAACCCCAAAAACATGAAAAAGCTGAAGATTCTTGCAATAATAACCATAATAATCCTCGTTATTTTCATCGCTGCTGCCGCAGCCTTGGCATATTTCGGGGTTTTCGGTTTTAGTCTTGAAGATACCCCCGGAATCGGAAATATAATCCTCTCTCCGGAAGAAACAAAAAATCCTTATGAAGTTCCGGATGATTATGAAATAACCGCAAAGATAAAAACCTCCGCAGGCGAAATGGTGATTTCCCTTTCCGATACTTCCGCCGCAGAAAAATTCATCTCCCTTTCGGAATCCGGTTTTTTTGTTGGAAAGGAATTTTCCGTCCTTGCAGAAAATATGTTTATACAGGTTAAAACAGAGGGAGAACCCTTCCCTTCGGATAAAACGGATTTTTCCCCCATATACGGAACAGTTGGCTTTGCCATGGAATCGGATTTGGCTTCCCCAAGCTTTTTTATCATAACAAATTCCTCCCTTTCCGGAATTTCAAAAGCATTTATCGAGAGCGGGGATTTTGATGCAGAAAAAGCTTCCCTCTATCTTGAAAAAGGCGGAATGCCAGAATATGAGGGAAAAGTTATAATCTTCGGAAAGGTTATATCCGGAATGGAAACAGCAGAAAAAATCGCCTCCGGCGAAAATTCCGGTTATACCGGTGGATATTCTGCAAAAGAACCGGTTATCATAGAATCCATAGAAATAACACACACGGCACCGGAGCAGGAATAAAAAATTTTTAACATTTTTAATAAAAAAATTAAAATACTGTGATTGACTTTATGCCCGGGTTGTTATAATATAATATTGTAAAAAATCCCCGAAAAAAGGAGACTATAAAATGAGCAACCAGAATAATTTCCCTGCTGAAAACGAAGATTTTGGCAACGATTTTATCACTCTTGTTGATGAAAACGGAATCGAGCGCGAATTCGAAATTGTTGATTCCCTCGTAACCGAAAATAACGAATATTTTGCACTTATCCCTACCGAAACCCCCGAAAACGTAGCAAACGATGACGGCGAGCTTTTCATCCTTAAAGTTGTTGAAGACAACGGCGAAGAATTCCTCGAACCCATCGAAGACGACGAAGAATATGAAGAAATCGCAGAGATCTTTATGGATCGCCTTGAAGAACTCTATGATTTTGATGAACAGGAAAGCTGATAATCATGCCTCAGGATTTTGAAGAATACAATACCGTAACCCTTACCGATGAGGACGGCAACGACGTTGAATTTGAGCTTGTTGATGCAATCGAGCATAACGGCAAAAAATATTGCGTTCTCTATCCGGAAGGTCTTTCTGATGAAGAAAGAGAGCTTGAAGAACCCGTTATTCTCGAATATGTAATCGACGACGATATGGATTATCTTGAAGAAATCGTTGATGAAGACGAATATGACGAGATTTACGGAATCTATTTCGGCGACGGATACGAAGCATAATCCGTTCCGAAAGAGAAAAAATAAAATAGAAAAACACCCTGCTTTGTGCGAGAATCGTCCGTTTTTTTAATCCAACAATCGTTAAACGGGAGTCTGATCTCCGATTACGTAATGCATGCCCTGTTTATTTATATCCAGGGGAACGTGAAATAATCGGGACGGCGTACCCACCCTTGTCTTATGACGGGTTACAACGATGGACTGTTCGGCAACGCGGGGTATTTTTTATAAGTTGGATAACTCTGTAGGGGCGGATATTATCCGCCCGAAATAAAGGATTCCCGGAGGGTCAGCCTCCCTTGCCTAAAGGGAGGGGGACCGCGAAGCGGTGGAGGGATTCTTTCAAAAGCTTCCCGGAGGGATAGCCTTCTCCTTGAGGAGAAGGTGCCGAATGAAATGAGGCGGATGAGGTGTCTTATAAGATATCCCTCCTCCGAGGAGGTATTTACATAAACCGTAGGGGCGGCTAATATCCAAAAAAACAAAACAAGAAAGGGAAATCCATGTCCAGATTTGAAAGAACGGAGCTTTTCCTCGGAAAAGAATCCATAGAAAAACTGAATAACGCCCGTGTTGCCGTAATCGGCCTTGGTGGAGTTGGCGGCGCCGCCGCAGAAGCAGTTCTCCGTGCAGGAATCGGCCATCTTCTC
>JAFYOZ010000050.1 GCA_017547705.1 Oscillospiraceae bacterium | reverse complement strand
GTTGCCGCAAGCAAAATATCAATTTAATTTCTCCCTGCAAAAAATAATGCGCATGAATCAAAAAAATCATTGATTTCGTCGCTTTAATGTGCTAAAATATTAAACATGATTTTGTAAAAAAGGAGGGGTTTCCGTGATGAACGAAGGAAGAGAGGCAATGTTTGCGAATTTCAATATCCTTGAAACGGAAGTTGCCATAAAATTCATCAAAGACAGCTTTGAAAGAGAGCTTGCGGATGCCCTTAATTTAACCCGTGTTTCAGCACCGCTTTTTGTATTCCCGGAAACCGGTCTTAACGATAACTTAAGCGGCGTTGAACGTCCTGTTGAATTCGATATCCTCGATATCGACCACAGAAAGGTACAGGTTGTCCAGTCCCTTGCAAAATGGAAGCGTCTTGCATTAAAAAAATACGGTTTCACCATCGGAACCGGACTTTATACCGATATGAACGCAATCCGCAGGGACGAAACTCTCGATGAGATACATTCCATCTATGTTGACCAGTGGGACTGGGAAAAAGTTATAAACCCGGATGAGCGCAATCTCCATACCCTTAAAAATGCGGTAAAGGATATTTATGAAGCCCTTAGAGAGACCCAGTTTAAACTCTGCGGAAGATTCCCGGGTTTTCGTCCTTTCCTTCCGGAGGAGATAACTTTTATCTCCACCCAGGAACTGGAGGACAGATATCCAAGCCTTACTCCAAAAGAGAGGGAAGACGCAATAACAAAAGAACACGGAGCAGTTTTTCTTATGCAGATAGGTCTTCCGCTTAAAAGCGGAAAGCCCCATGACGGAAGAGCTCCGGACTATGATGACTGGATGCTTAACGGCGATATCCTTGTATGGAACCCGGTTCTCGAAAGAGCTTTCGAGATTTCTTCCATGGGAATCCGCGTTGACGCAAAGGCGCTGGATGCACAGCTTCAGGTTGCAAACTGCACAGAAAGGGCAAATCTTCCTTTCCATAAAGCTCTTCTCAATGGCGAACTTCAGCAAACTATGGGCGGCGGTCTTGGACAGTCGAGAATCTGTATGCTCCTGCTTGGAAAACGCCATATCGGCGAAGTACAGTCCTCTATCTGGTCGGAAGAGATGATTGAAAACTGCGAAGCAGAGGGAATCCATATTCTTTAAAAACCGATACTCCTTACATAACTTTCAATTTCATAAAGAAAAAACGGCAGGATAAAACCCTGCCGTTTTTTCTTTTTTCTTGACAGCTTTTTTAAAAAAGAATATAATTATCATACACCGTTAAATTTAAAACAGAAGGAGAGATTTTAATGAAAGCACTTACCATTAAAGGCGTAAGAGAAATCGGAATGATCGAAAAAGAAAAACCCGTAGCAGACGAAAGATTTTCTGTAATTAAAGTAACCCATGCAGGTATCTGCGGTTCTGACCTTCATCTTTTCTGGGCAGCAGGGGCCTTTGCTGGAACCAACTATGTTCCCGGCCATGAATTCGCCGGCGTAATCGAAGAAACCCTTCCCGGTTCCGGTTTTGAAGTTGGCGACAGAGTTGTTGCAATGGATATTTCTCCTTGCGGCGAATGCGAATATTGCAAATCCGGAAGACCCCAGCTTTGCGATATGTGCTTTGCAGAAGCTCCCGGCGTAAGCGGTGTTGATGGCGGTTATGCTGAATACAGCAAAGTCCGCAACGATTTCATAAGAAAACTTCCCGATAACATCAGCCTCCAGCATGCAGCAATGATCGAACCCGTCTGCATTTCCATGCACGGCGTAAATATGGGAAATGTAAACGAAGATTCCAACGTTCTTGTAACCGGCGGCGGTGCAATCGGTCTTTTTGCAGCAGCATGCGCAAAAGCAAAAGGCGCAAAATACGTTGCTCTTACTGAAGCAAACCCCGGAAGAATCAAAATCGCAGAAGAAGCAGATTTTGTTGACGAAGTTTTTAATGCTCTCGATCCCGAAATCGGCGAAAAAGTTAAAGCAAAAGCACCCAAAGGTTTTGATATTTCCATCGAATGCAGCGGTAACTCCGCAGCAGCAAACCTCGCTCTTTGGAGCCTTAAAAAAGGCGGCGACCTTGTTGTTCTTGCAGTAGGCAACGGCTTTGATTATAACTACGGAATGGTATTCGCAGAATATCATATCCACGGTTCCGTAATGTTTACCGTTGAGGAATTTGACGACGTCATCAGACTTATGAGCGAAGGCAAAATCGACGTTGAAAAATACGGCGAACTTGTTGCAATGGAAGATGCACAGGAGATTTTCGAAGGTCTTGATAACGGAAGCAGACCCGCAGTTAAATATATCTACGATATGTCCAAATAATTTGAGCATAGATAAAAAAGAGCAGGCTTTATGCCTGCTCTTTTTTTGATAATTCAATATAAATTTTTCTGTATTCTTCGGCGGTTTTGATTTCAACCGGATTAAATTCTCGGAACTCACCGGGTTTGAGCATCGGGTCGAGCACAAAATCCCCCATGGATATACGCTTTAGATAAAATATCCTGCAGCCGACGGATTTTAACAGAAGTTTTACCTCGTGGCGTTTTCCTTCGCTTACTGTTATAACCGCAGAAAAGGTTTCTCCCTTTGGATTTTTCATGCAGTGAGCACGGGATTCCTCCGGAATATGCTCAAGGTCGTTTTCAACGGTGCTCGTGGAAATATCGGAGATAAAAGCAGGCCTTGCTTCTTCGTTATTGCCGTAAAGAAGTCCGCCTTTTTTTAGTTTTGCGATATCTTCGGAAGAAATCTTACCGAATGCGCGGAAGAAATACCGCTTGTTTATGCCAAATTCCGGCCTTGTTAAGCGAAAGGTAAGTTCACCATCATCAGTTATGATAAGAAGCCCTTCCGTATCTCTGTCAAGTCTTCCGACAGGATGAAGACCGCTTCTCATTTCTTCCGGAAAGCAGTCCATAACGGTTAGGGAATCCTTATCCCTTACTGCAGTAACAACCCCGGAGGGTTTGTTGAGCATATAGTATCGCATGGATTTTGCCTCCTTTCATAAAATGAGCACGGAAAAAGAATCGGCGGTTATTATACCGCCGGTTTTTTTATCAGAATTTAAATTTTTTGAATATTGCGGGCCAAAGTGCAGTTGCAGCAACGGGGATGCAAAGATAACGGATGAAAGAATAAATTGGCCCTGTCGGGAAGATTGCTTTCATGCCGAGATATACGATAATAACAAGAGCGATTCCGCCGAAATAGCGGATTGCCTTTTTCTTTGCCGGAACTTCGTCGATTTTAAATTTGATGAATTTTGTTTCGATAAAAGCGCCGATTGCTACGCCAAGAGCAAAGCCGAAGCTCTTCCAAAGGCTTGTGTCATCAGCATAGATAAAGAGGAAAGGAACAAAAATAACTGTGCTGATAAAGAACATAATTGCCTTATGTTTTGCGTATTTTCGATATACGAACCAAAGAAGAAGCGGAAGACCGAAGCCGATTATGTATCCGCCAAGAACATCCATCGGCCAATGAACACCGAGATAGAGCCTTGAAAGACCAACAAGCGCCGGAACGATTGCAGCAAGAGTCCAGAAGCGTTTGCGGTTAACGGCTCTTGCGATGGAGGTAAAAAAGTTTGCGGAAGCATGGGTGTGTCCGCTTGGAAAGGAATATCCCGGGGCGGTGTGTTCTCTAAGAGTTCGGATTCCCTCTGTTCCGATAGGTCTTTCAACATGGAAAAATACTTTCATGGCGCTGGTAAGAAGATTTCCGAAGGAAAGACACCAACAGATCCAGTATCCCATTTCCTTATTGAAACACCAGTAGATAAAAGTTGCAACAAAAATTATAAAGAAATCTTCGCCGAGCATTGTTATGCCCTCAAAGATTATATCAAGCGCAGGGCTTGCGACGGATTGGATGGCTCTAATTATATCAGCCTGAAATTCCATTAAATTCACCTTCTTTATTGACAATATATCATAAAATAAAAAATTTTAAAAGTATATTTTGTTTTTATCCACTAATATTAAAAAATATTTAATGGATTTTCATATATAAATATGCTATTATTAGAAAAAGAAGCTTAAAAAGGAGGTCTGTAAAATGAAACTTGAATGGACCAAAGCTATGGCAAAAAAGGCAGCGATATATTTTATTGCCGGGGCAGGAATAATTCTTTTTTATTTCCTTATGAAAAATTTCGATAAAGCCCTTTCCGTATGGAATTCGGCTGCGGATATTTTCAGGCCTTTTACCTTTGCACTCATTTTTTCGTATCTCCTTAATGGCCCTTTGATGTTTTTTGAAAAACATTTTTCCTTCGTCGAAAAAGAAAAACCGAGAAGGGGATTAAAAAGGGTTCTTGCGATAGCCGTAACATGGATTGCAGCTATTGCGGTATTAAGTGCATTTTTCTATATCATCATGCCGGATGTTATCGAAAGTGTCGAAACCCTTATCAATAATATTCCAAACTATCTCAGAAGTCTCCAGTCCTTTGTAAGAAATGTTACGGAAACTTATGGAATAGAAGCTCCTATCGTTGATACCTTCCTGGAATTTGAAATCACTTCCGAAGTTGCCATGAAACTTCTTCGTGATTACGGCGAGGATCTTATTCCCCAGCTTGAAAATATCGCAAACCTTTCTGTCCGCATCGGTGAAATCGTTTTCGATATCGTTGTTGCAATAATCCTTTCTGTCTATATCATGTTCAGCAAAGAAACCCTTATTGCGCAGCTTAAAAAAGCGCTCTATGCTCTCCTTAAAAAAGAGAGAACCGATAAACTCGTAAGAATCGCAAGAGAATCCAACAGAATTTTCAGCGGATTCATCAACGGAAAACTTATAGATTCCCTTATAATCGGAATCCTCTGCTTCATCGGAATGAGCCTTATCGGATTTGAGTTTACGTTGCTCATCAGCTTTATCGTCGGCTGCACCAACGTAATTCCGTTCTTTGGTCCGTTCTTCGGAGCAATTCCATCTATCCTTATTCTTCTTATGGTTGACCCATGGCAGGCTCTCTGGTTCGCAATTTTCGTATTCGTTCTCCAGCAGCTGGACGGTAACGTAATCGGCCCGAAGATTCTTGGAGACAGCACAGGTCTTCCTGCACTCTGGGTAATGTTTGCGATTCTTATCGGCGGCGGAATTTTTGGCGTAATAGGAATGTTTGTTGGTGTTCCCGCATTTGCGGTAATATACAAATTTACGAAAGAGGCACTTGAAAATCGCCTTAGAGAAAAAAATCTTCCGGAAAAAACGGAAAGTTATAAAGTTATAAAAGGCGTAAAAGATTTTGATGACCTTGAGAAAGGAGAAGCAGAATGAAAATAAAACGTGTTTTTTGGATTGTACTGGATTCTTTTGGAATAGGAGAGCTTCCGGATGCAGCAGACTTTGGCGATGAGGGCAGCAATACTCTTGCATCCTGCGCAAAAAGCGGAAAACTTAATATCCCGAATATGATAAGCCTTGGCCTTGGTAATATCGACGGCGTTTCCTGCATCGAAAAAGCAGAAAAACCAAAAGGTGCATTCTGCCGTCATCTCGAGGTCAGCATGGGAAAAGATACCACCACCGGACATTGGGAACTTGCCGGAGTTATTTCCAAAAAAGCTTTCCCGACCTATCCCGATGGCTTCCCCCAGGAGGTTATTGATAAATTTAAAGAAGCAACCGGCCTTGACGTTCTTTGCAATAAACCTTATAGCGGAACAAAACTTATCATGGATTACGGAAAAGAACATGTTGAAACCGGAAAACCGATTGTATATACCTCCGCAGACAGCGTATTCCAGGTTGCTGCACACGAGGATGTAATCCCTCTTGAAAAACTTTATGAAATCTGCGAAAAATCCCGTGCATTCCTTCAGGGCGAACACGGAGTCGGAAGAGTTATCGCAAGACCTTTTGCAGGCGAATACCCCAATTTTGAACGCACATCCGGTCGTCACGATTTCTCTCTTGTTCCGCCAAAAACCGCTCTTGATGTGCTTATGGAAAAAGGCCTTGCAACCATCGGCGTTGGAAAAATCTATGATATCTTTGCAGGAAAAGGCGTATCCGAAACATATCGTACCGGCCCGAACAATATCGGAATGGAAAGAAGCTCCGAACTTCAGGAGAAAGATTTTACCGGTCTTTGCTTCATAAACCTTGTTGACTTTGACATGGTTTACGGACACAGAAACGATGCAGAAGGCTATGCAAAAGCTCTTAACGAATTTGACGAATGGCTTGGCGGATTCATGGAAAAAATGAATGATGACGACCTTCTTATGATTACTGCCGACCACGGCTGTGACCCGGGAACTCCTTCCACAGACCATTCCAGAGAATATATTCCGCTTCTTGTTTATGGCAAAGCTGTTAAAGCCGGAACCAACCTCGGAACAAGAACAACCTATGCAGACCAGTCCAAAACAATCCTCGATATCTTTGGAATTACCGATTCTGATACCGCAGGCGAGAGCTTCTGGAACGATATAGAAGCATAATTATAATACTTTAGAGTATATAGCTTGCGAAGGAGGGATTGTTTGAACAGAATTATAAAAAGCGTGTTTTGCTTATGTTTATGCGCTTTTTTGCTTGTCGGATGCTCTTTTGATATAAGCGGAATCAACAGCGTTGTTGATGCGGTAAAGCCGGTTGACCTTAAGGGAGAGATAAAGACAGAAACATTCTTTCCTTTAGATGGTCTCAGCGCAAAAAAGCTGGATTTTGAAAACATCAGCTTTACCGGAACCAAAATGGCGGAGATTTATATAGTTCCTTCGGACGAAACAAAGGTCGAAGCAACCTATCCATCCGATATGGAAGAATACGGTTTCGGAGTTTATTTTCGGAAAGGTGAGATAGAAATTTCCGTTCCGAAGCAGACCAATTTTGTTGCGGAAACTTTTCAAATAACCATCTATGCCAACATTGAGGAAATAGAAATTACCGGTTCGATCTCTCTTGAAATGAACGCGCAGAATTCCCGGAATATTAAACTTGATGTTACGGGAGCAGCAAATGTCTATATCTATAATATAGACGCAGATTTTGTTGAAGCGGATGTTACCGGTGCCGCGGCGATTAATCTTTCCGGAAGCGCGGATAATTTTGAACTGGAACTGGACGGTGCCGGTGCCATTGACGCCAAATCCCTCATCGCAAAAAAAGCAGAGGTTAAAATCTGCGGAGCAGGTTCCGCAGACGTTTCCGTAATTGAAGAACTTCTCGCGGATATGGACGGAATCGGCTCGCTCGATTATTACGGCGACCCGGTTCTGAAGAATATCTCCGGCGGCCTTACTGATCTTGAACAGGTATCGAAAGAGATATACGGCGGATAGAAAGCTCTGTAAGCTTCTGAAAGGCGTTTTTATAGCGCAGGAACAGAACTTGCCATATAAGAACC
>JAFYOZ010000049.1 GCA_017547705.1 Oscillospiraceae bacterium | reverse complement strand
GGAGTCTCCTCAAGGAGAAGGCTTAAAAAGAATCCCTCCACCACTTCGTGGTCCCCCTCCCTTTAGGCAAGGGAGGCTAACCCTCCGGGAAGGCTTGTTGTTAATCACTTAACCGATAAACACAAATAATTTCTTCAAAATAGCTGATTTTCTGACCATTCTTACAAAGAAAGACAAAACAGAGCATCACATTAAGCCTATCAATTTAGTAGGAATAGTTATTTTTTTAACAAATTTTCAAAAATCTATTGCTTTTTATATATATAAGGTTTATAATTTAACAGAATTGGGAAGTTTTCTGTTTTTTATAAAAAACAGAAAACTTGCCCTGTTTTGTGGATTAGTAAAAAAATATGTTCAAGGGGGAAATCAATATGGCTCATCTCAGCGAAGCCGCTGTCGTAAGAATCAACGAAATATGCGACAGATACGCAAATGAAAAAACTCCGCTCATTATGATCCTCAGCGACATTCAGAAAGAATATGGATATATTCCTCTGGAAGTTCAGGAAATCGTATCTGAGCGCACCGGCATCTCCGTTGCAGAAATCTACGGCGTTGTCACCTTCTATTCTTTCTTCTCTCTCAAACCCAACGGCAAATACGTTATCGGCTGCTGCCTCGGTACTGCATGCTATGTTAAAGGCGCACAGCAGATCGTCGATAAATTCTCCGAAATCCTCGGAATCAAACCCGGCGAAACCACCGATGACGGACTTTTCACCATCGATGCTCTTCGCTGCATCGGTGCATGTGCAATCGCTCCGGCAGTAACCATCAACGGAACCGTATATCCTCACGTTGAAGTAAGCCAGGTTGGTGGAATCATCGAAGAATATAAAGCAAAGGAGGCTGCTGAAGCATGATAAGAACACCTGATGAACTTTTTGCAAGAGCAGCTGTCTGCAAAGAACTGCTTGATTCCAAATTCAACGGTTCCGACGGCAAAATCTATCTTATGATCTGTGGCGGCGGTGGCTGTGTTGCTTCCGGCGCACTTAAACTTGAAGAAGAATGCAAACGCCTTATCGAAGAAAAAGGCCTTACCGAAACAGTTGCAGTTCGCAAAGTAGGATGCTTCGGACTCTGCTCCCAGGGACCTTTCATCCGCATCTTCCCCAAAGACGTTCTCTATCGTCTTGTTAAACCGGAAGACATCGAAGAAATCTTCGAAAAAGACGTTATCGGCGGCGAAACCGTTGAAAGACTTCTTTATGTTGACCCCAAAACCGGCGAAAAAATCGCAAAACAGGAAGAAATTCCTTTCTATAAAAAACAAAAGAAAATTGCTCTCCATGGCTGCGGCGTAATCGATCCCGAAAGCTTTGATGAAGCTCTTGGCTGCGGCGCATATCAGGGACTTGCAAACGCACTTAAAATGACTCCCCAGGAAGTTGTTACCAGCGTTCTCGAATCCGGTCTTCGCGGAAGAGGCGGCGGCGGCTTCCTTACCGGACGTAAATGGCAGTTTGCATATAACCAGGACAGCAAAGAAAAATACGTTGTATGTAACGGCGACGAGGGTGACCCCGGTGCATTCATGGACCGTTCCATCCTCGAAGATAACCCTCTTTCCGTAATCGAAGGTATGACCATCGCAGGTTATGCAATCGGCGCATCCGAAGGTTATTTCTATGTTCGTGCAGAGTATCCTACTGCAGTTAAACGTCTCCGCAACGCAATCAAAATGGCAGAAGCACAGGGACTTCTTGGTGATGACATCCTCGGCAGCGGATTCTCCTTCCGTGCTCATATCCGTCTTGGTGCAGGCGCATTCGTTTGCGGCGAAGAAACTGCTCTTCTCCATTCCATCCAGGGACTTCGCGGTATGCCCAGACCTCGTCCTCCTTTCCCTGCAGTTCGCGGTCTTTGGGATAAACCTACCATTGTTAACAACGTAGAAACCCTTGCAACCGTTCCTTATATCCTTCGTAACGGCGTTGCAGAGTTCACCAAATATGGCACTACCGGTTCCAAAGGTACCAAAGTATTTGCACTCGGCGGTAAAGTTAATAACGTCGGTCTTGTTGAAGTTCCCATGGGTACCACCCTTCGTGAACTTGTTTATGATATCGGCGGCGGCATCCCCGGCGGCAAAAACTTTAAAGCAATCCAGACCGGCGGTCCTTCCGGTGGTTGTATCACTGCTGATGAGCTTGATGTTTCCATCGACTTCGATAACCTTGTTGCACTCGGTTCCATGATGGGTTCCGGCGGTGCAATCGTTATGGACGAGGATAACTGCATGGTTGACGTTGCAAAATTCTATATGGAATTCATCTGTGACGAATCCTGCGGTAAATGTTCTCCCTGCCGTATCGGTACCAAGAGAATGCTCGAAATCCTTACCAAAATCACCGAAGGCGAAGCAACCATGAAAGACCTCGAAGAGCTCGAGACCATCGGCAACGCTTGCCAGACCAACTCTCTCTGCTCTCTTGGACAGAGTGCCGCTAACCCGGTAATCTCCACCCTCGCTTCCTTCTATCAGGAATATCTTGCACATATTCAGGACAAACATTGCCCTGCACATGTTTGCAAAAACCTTACCGTATATTCCATCAATCCGGATAAATGCAAACGCTGCAGCCTTTGCGCTAAAAAATGCCCTGTTGGTGCAATTTCCGGCATAGTCGGCAAAACCAACTTTGTAATCGACCCCGAAGTTTGCGTAAGATGCGGACTCTGCATCTCTTCCTGCAAATTCGACGCAATCAGTAAAGATCAGTAAGGAGGGCATAGAAAATGAGCTTAATCAATATCAAAATCGAAGGCCATCCTTACCAGGTTGAAGAAGGCCTTACCGTTATCGACGCAGCAAGAGCTTGCGGATACGAAATTCCCTCTCTCTGCGATTTTAACCACGGCGAATGCAACCAAGGTTCCTGCCGTGTTTGCCTTGTTGAAGTTAAAGGCATGAGAACTCTTGTTGCTTCCTGCGTATTCCCCGTTTTCGAGGGCATGGAAATCAGCATTTCTTCCCCGAAAGCAACCGCAGCAAGAAGAACCTCTGTTGAACTTCTTCTTTCCAACCATTCCGTTAACTGCCAGCAGTGCGACAAAAACGGAAAATGCGAACTTCTCCATGTTGCAAAACTTACCGGAGCAAGACCCGAAATGTTCATCGGTTCCCAGACTCCCGTAACCGTTGATGAAGGCAACTCCTCCATCGTTCGCGATACCAGCAAATGTATCCTTTGCGGCCGCTGCGTAGCAAGATGCAAAAACGCACACGGAAACGGCGTTCTCGGTTATGAAAACCGCGGATTCAACGCAATCGTTGCTCCCGCAGGAAACAGAGGCTTTGATAAATCCCCCTGCATCCTTTGCGGACAGTGCGTATCTGTTTGCCCCACCGGCGCACTTATGCTCAAATCCGAAATTCATAAAATCGACGAAGCAATGGCTCTTGGCCGTCATGTTATCGTTCAGACCGCTCCTGCAGTAAGAGCTGCTCTCGGCGAAGAATTCGGTATGCCTATCGGCACTCCCGTAACCGGAAAAATGGTTGCAGCACTTCGCAGACTCGGATTCGAGAAAGTTTATGATACCGACTTTGGTGCAGACCTTACCATCATGGAAGAGGGTACCGAACTTCTTAACAGAATGAAAAACGGCGGTGTTCTTCCGATGATCACCTCCTGCTCCCCCGGTTGGGTAAACTATTGCGAAACCTATTATGCAGACCAGCTCGACCATCTTTCTTCCTGCAAATCTCCTCACCAGATGCAGGGCGCAATCATCAAGAGCTACTATGCAGAAAAACACGGAATCAACCCCAAAGATATCTTTGTTGTTTCCGTAATGCCCTGCACTGCTAAAAAATTCGAAAAAGACCGTCCCGAAATGGTTAACGCAGAAGGACTTAAAGACGTTGATGCAGTTATCACCACTCGCGAACTTGGCGATATGATCCGCCGCAGCGGTATTGTATTCACCAAACTTCCCGATGAACAGTTCGATTCCGACATCATGGGCGAAGCATCCGGTGCAGGCGTAATCTTCGGTGTAACCGGCGGCGTTATGGAAGCTGCTCTCCGTACCGTTTACCATGTTCTTACCGGAAAAGAGCACGGCGCAATCGCATTCACCTCTGTTCGCGGTTTTGACGGTATCAAAGAATCCCAGATCGAAATCAACGGACAGATCCTCCGTTTTGCTGTTGCACACGGCATGAAGAATGCAAAAGTTCTTATGGAACAGATCCGCAAAGGCGAAAGCCCCTATCATTTCATCGAAATCATGGGTTGTCCCGGCGGTTGTATCAACGGCGGCGGCCAGCCTTATGTTCGTCCCGTATTCCTTCCTAACGAAGACCACGACATTCTTGATACCTATATGCAGAAACGTGCATCTGCTCTTTATTCCGAAGACCAGAGAAGCGTTCTTCGCCAGAGTCATAAAAACACTCAGGTTCAGAAACTCTATGAAGAATTCCTCGGCGAGCCGAACTCCCATAAAGCTCACGAGCTTCTCCATACTACTTATAAGGGACGCGATCCTTTCAGAGATTAATTCCCCAAAGACTAATCCAAACAAAATCAAAAGCCCGTGCTCAAATGAGCACGGGCTTTTGATTTATACGAGCACAGAGCTTTTATCGGTGCTCATTCAACGATTTTAATGCTTGCGGCAACTTTTATGATCTCTTCTTTATCCGCATTTCCCCAAACATGGATGGTTTTATCTCCGATACTCCAGGTTACGGAAACAACGTCGTCTTTAATTACAAGAACGGCGGTGTTGCTTCCGATTTTTATATTCTCCTGAACTTCCGCATCGGAAATATCGATTCTCATGATTCCGTGAGTAAACTGGTCGATTACTATCATCTTGTTTCCGTTGCTGTATTCAACAGTAAGGTCATCGGTGCTTTCGCCATAGATATTTCCAAGAACAAAACCCTCTGCCATATAGGTCGGCGCATAGGAATCCTCATAGGAATAAACTTCCTCATCAACGTATTCCGTATCGTTATAGGTTTCCGTTTTTCTGACTCCTCTTGCGAATGCGATCATATCGTTTTTTTCCGCATTTCCGATTACGGAAAGGAAAGTATCGTCGGTACACCAGTCGATACTGGTGGTTCCGTTTTTAACAACAAGAAGAGCTTCACTTTCGCCGATTATAATGCGCTCGACACTGTCCGCATCTTTTGTATCAACATGGGCAACGGTTGTAAGACCGGATTCATTAAGATAGATACTGCTATCGCCTTTTTTATATTCAGTTATCTTCATAGAGGAAAATTCCTCAACACCAACAAAGCTATAGCCCTCCGGGATATAGGTTGCAACCCATTCGCCAAGGATTTTATCTTTTTCCTTTTCCGTATCGTTAAGAGGAGCATTTGGTCTTATCTCCATAACTTCTCCGGTTTCGTTATACGCAAAGGAATAGATGAATTCCGCAACGGTTTCTCTCGCATCTGCGGAAGCAACAACAACTGTTGAAAGGGAAACGAGCATTACAAAAGTTATCATTGCTGCGGCGGAAATAACCTTTTTTATTGCAAAAGCAAGGGTTATTCCCTTTTTCTTTTTTGTTTCCGGTTCATCCGGAACGGTTATCTTGCGATTAAGAATCGCCTCGAATTCTTTTTTCTTTCTCTCGATTTCCTCATCGGAAAGAGGAGGCATTTCGAGAAGTTCTTTTTCAATTTCTTCGCTTTCTTCCTCCGCAAATTCCGCCATTGCTTCCCGGAAAAGGAGGTCTTCATATGCGTCTTCAATATTCTGTTTAGAAAGACTGTATTTTTTATCTTCCAACATATTCGCCCTCCTTCATCATAATTGCACAGGCTTTTCTTCTTGCTCTGGTTAGATAGCATCTTACGCTGCTTTCGGAAATTCCGAACTGCACCGCAATTTCAGAATCCGACATTTCAAGGATATATTTATTTTCAAGGATTATCCTATCCTTTTCCGGGATTTTATGGAGCGCAGCAGAAAGTTCTTTTGCCCGCTCTTTTTGAAGATATAGCTCTTCCGGAAGAGGCGCTTCATCCCGAACAAATTCAACTGCTTCTTCCTCATCCACTTCTGTGAAGTATTTTTTCTCTACGTTTCTTCTTCGGTAATGGTTCATAACGGTGAACTTAACCGCCGCCATAAGATATGCCGGAAGTTTTTTCTCCTCTACGGCCATAACCGTTTCTGCCCTTTCTATAAGCTTTGCAAAAACGTCCTGAACAAGTTCTTCCGCTTCTGTTTCGCTCGATAACAGCTTTTCTGCTTTTCTTCGCATAATATCGCTGTATTTTATGTAAATATCCGTCATAAAAGCGCTTTCAATTTCGCTTGTCATGGCGGCAAGGGTCACAATCACGAAATCACGCCCTTCTCCTCTTTTCTTCCATAGGAAAATGCTTTCCTACTATTAAAGTAACACAAAAAAGCTTTTTGCAACAGCTTTTTTGAAAAAATTTTTTATTATTTTTT
>JAFYOZ010000010.1 GCA_017547705.1 Oscillospiraceae bacterium | reverse complement strand
AGCGACTATGCTCAGACTCTTGCAAACCACAATATCAGAAGTCACCAGGATATGGTTTGCGAAGTCTGCGATGCTTCCGAGGTTCTTCTTGAAGCAATGCTTACCGTAATCATCTCCGGCGAAAGAGTTAAACCCGGCAACGTTGCCTGGGCTGCCGAAGACGGCATCCTTGGCGATATTCTCTTCTATATCCGCAAAAGAATGGAAGAAGACGCCGCAGAAGAGGCATAATTAAGATAAAATCCCGACCGACGGTCGGGATTTTTTTACTTTTGGTTAAATAAAAACTTGAATATCTTTACTGCCGCTGTATTCAAATAACTCATAATCGGTGTTATCATTTAGCCATGGTACCATAAAATTTTATGGAGGCAAAATATGAAAATGAGCATTTCCGAAAATATTAAAAATTACAGAAAGCAAAAAAATTTTACTCAGGAACAGCTTGCGGAAGCAATGGGAGTTTCTGTCGGCGCTGTATCAAAATGGGAGAGCGGATCTTCTGTTCCGGAACTTTCGCTTATAATGGAACTTGCGGATTTTTTCGAAATCTCCGTCGATGCTTTGCTCGGATACAGATTACGCGATAATTCCGCAGAAAAAACAGCAGAACGCATAAAATCCCTTCGAGTACAGAAAGAATATAAGGAAGGTCTTTCTGAAGCAGAAAAAGCGATACAGAAGTTCCCGAACGATTTTGAAGTAATTTATCAATCCGCATCACTTTATATGTTCTGCGGAATCGACAGAATGAATCAAGAGCATATTCTTCGCGCAAAGGAACTTTGTGAACATTCTCTTCGGCTTTATAATCTTCGCAAAGATAATAAAATCAGCAAGCTTGAAATTTACAGCGACCTTTCCGCCATTTATTCCATGCTCGGAAACCACGAAAAAAGCCTTGATATTTTAAAAGAAAATAACGAAGGCGGAATTTTTGATTATTCCATCGGATATACCCTTGCCGCCGATTTTAAAAAATACGATGAGGCTATGCCCTATCTCTGCGATGCATTTGTAACAGACCTTACCAAGCTTTTTTATATTTTCCTCGGTTTTGCAAATGTATATGCCGCAAAAAAGAATTATTCTCTTGCACTGGAAGCACTTCTTACTATAAAGAATCTATACGATTCTCTGCATGTTGACGGAAAAAACTCCTATCTCGATAAAAGTACTCTCATTATTCTTATGGCCTGCGCCCAGATGTGTGAAAATCTTGAAGATGAAATTGGAATCAGAAAATACCTTCTTGAAGCAAAAGAAATTGCGGAACGTTTTAATCTTGCACCGGATTACACAGCAAGGAACATAAAATTTTATTACAAAGAAAACCCTGCAACTTCCGCAGATGATATCGGAGAAACCGGGCTTGAAGCCATTACTAACATGGTTGATGTTTGTAAAACTGAATGTCCTCTGCTAAACAGAATCTGGCAGGAAATAAACCCTGAACAGTAAAAAAGCGGCCAAATGGCCGCTTTTTTATTCGTTTTTATATGCTTCGTCGATAGTTATAAGAATTATCTCGTTAAGATGGGCAATAACAAATCTCTGCGCAGCTTCGCTGTAATAATTCTTGCTGTATTCCCGATAGAACTTATTTATCTCCCAGAAATTTTCTATTCCGAGTCCGATTCCTTTTTCGGTTGGAACACGGTTTTCCGTTTTCGTTTTTTCATCAAGCACTATTTTAAGATAGCCTTTTTCAAGAAGATATTTTGTAATCTGAACCGGAAGGATTTTTTCTTTTCCGGCGGCTTCATTTATTCTTTTTGTCAAAAGCTTAACTCCAACAGGGTCTTTTGTAACCTCTATTTTTGCGGTTTCGGATTCCGTAAAGCCATAGTTCCTGACTTTCTTTGCAACAGCGCGTTCCGTATTAACGATATCGGATAGTTTTCTTGCGGAAAGAAGTTTTTCAAGAGTAGTAAAAGCTTTCGCATAGATTCCACCGCATTCGCGGATAATCGGATGTTCAAGAAGTTTCCATTCTTCAACGAAGAAACGGTAATACATAACTTCCCCGTTATTTGACGGAATCTCATTTATTTCTTTTCTTTTTACTATTTCTGTCTTTGTGATTTTTCCGTAATAACGGATGCAGCCGTCCTCATCGCCAAAAGTTCCCGCAGGAAGATAAAGCGCAACGTATTCCACCGGGAGCATATTTTTCGGCAAAACCGCCTCCGGGATATGGTAAAAACGCTTTTCAAAGTTAACTTCAAACTGTTTTATGTTTTTAACAGTACCGATAAGAACCTCGTGCTCCATTTTTCTCACCTGATTTTCTTTATACATTAAGTTAAAGATATCCCTTTCCTCTTTTTTAGTCAATATCGGTTGAAACTTTTAGTCATTTTCACTATATTTGTTGAAAGTTTATTGTATAAAAAACCGAAAATTTGATTTTTACGTCATTTTTTGTTTGATTATACAAAATTCGTTAAAATAATCAGGTAATTTGTTATAGTTTTGTAGAATTTGAACAAAAGCTATTGAAAAATTTAACAGGTCGATATAAAATTATAATCATATTCAACATATTATTACGTATATTGATTGGAGGGCCTTTCAATGAAAATTCTTGAAGACCGTATTATAAAAGACGGAATTGTTCGTGCCGGTAATGTCCTGAAGGTAGATTGCTTTTTAAATCACCAGATGGACATTTCTCTTTTTCAGGAAATGGCAAAAGAATGGAAAAAACTTTTTGCAGATAAGAATATAAACAAAATTCTTACTATTGAAGCTTCCGGTATCGCTATTGCAAGCATTGTTGCTACCGAATTTGACAACTGCCCTGTTGTTTTTGCAAAAAAGACCGAAAGCCTTAATGTAGATGGCGCTGTTTATACTTCCAAGGTAACATCTTTTACCAAAAAACGTGTTTATGATGTTTTTGTAAGCAAAAAATATCTTACCCCCGATGACCATGTTCTTATCATCGACGATTTTCTTGCAATTGGCAGCGCACTTAACGGACTTATCGATATTGTAAATCAGTCCGGCGCAACTATCGAAGGTCTTGGTATCGCTATTGAAAAAGGCTTCCAGGGTGGCGGCGATTCTCTTCGCGAAAGAGGTTACCATCTTGAATCCCTTGCAATAGTCGAAAAACTCGACGCTGAAAACGGAACCATCGAATTCAGAAAATAATCGGTAAAATTGCGTTTAAAAAACGCATTTTTATAAATTTGCTTCATGAAAAGCAAAAAATTAGGAGGAAAACATGAAAAAAATTATTGCACTTGTTCTTACTCTTGTTATGGTTCTTTCTTTCGCAGCTTGCGGAAACGATGAACCCGTTAACGATGGCAACACCGGAAACAATGAAACCCTTACCGCAGAAAACATCAAAGTTGGTTTCGTACATGTAAGTGACCCTTCCGATATGGGATACACTTATAACCACGACCTCGGAACCAAAAAAATGATGGAAAACCTTGGCCTTTCCGAAGATCAGGTAATCAACAAATACAACATCGGTGAAGACGAAGGCTGCGCAACTGCTATCAACGAACTTATCGAAGCAGGATGCGACATTATCTTTGCAACCTCTTTCGGTCATGGCGACTATATGACTGAAGCAGCAGCAGAACATCCCGAAATCCAGTTCTGCCATGCAACCGGTTCCCAGGCTGCAGGTTCCGGCCTTTCCAACTATCACAACTATTTCACTTCCATCTATGAAGCACGTTATCTTGCAGGTGTTGCTGCTGGTCTTAAACTCAACGAAATGATCGCTAACGGCACCATCACCGAAGACGAAGCTGTTATCGGTTATGTTGCAGCTTTCTATTTCGAAGAAGTTATCTCCGGTTTCTCTGCATTCTATCTTGGTGCTCGTTCTGTTTGCCCCTCCGCAACCATGATCACTCTTAAAGCTGACTCCTGGTCCGACCCCGTTAAAGAAGGTCAGATCGCACAGTCCCTCATCGACCAGGGCGCTGTTCTCATCAGCCAGCATTCCGATAACCCCTCTCCTGCAACCACTGCAGAAGCAGCAGGCCTCTTCCACTGCGGATATAACTCCGACATGGCAGAAGCTGCTCCCAAAGCTTCCATCATCTCTGCTCGTGCAGACTGGTCCATCTATCTCACCTATGCAGTAGAATGCGTTCTTAACGGCGAAGAAATCGCAACCGATTGGTGCAAAGGTTTTGCTGATGGCGCAAACTTCACCAGCCCTCTTAACGAAGCTGTTGCTGCTCCCGGAACTCAGGAAATCCTCGACGAAGTTGCACAGGGCATTATTGATGGCACTGTTCATGTATTTGCTGGCCCTTGGACCGGTTATTACATCTGGGACGGTTCCGTATTTGAATGCGCTGAAGGCGAATGGGTCGATGAATCCAAAGACCGTTCTTCTCCTTATTTCGGATACATCATCGATGGTATCACCCTTCTTGATGCATAATTAAGCTTATCAGAATGGGGCCGTTTTTAATGGCGGCCCCATTTTTGCTTTTCTGATAATGAAAAAACGGAAAAAACCTTTATTTTTTCGTTTTTTGACTATCGGAATTCCATGTTATTTTCGAAAAGTTATGATGAAAAATTATCAGTTCATAGGAAAGGATGGTTTTTTTGGAAACTGCCGCAATACAGCTTAAAAATCTTACCAAAACATTTGGAAGCGTTGTTGCGAACGACAAGGTAAATCTTGAGATTCGCCACGGCGAAATCCTCGCTCTCCTTGGAGAAAACGGAAGCGGAAAAACAACACTTATGAATATGCTTTCCGGTATTTATTATCCGGACGGCGGCGAGATTTTTGTTAACGGAAAAGAAGTTATCATCGATTCCCCCAGCGACGCTTTTGACCTTGGAATCGGTATGATCCATCAGCATTTTAAACTTGTTGAGGTTCTTACCGCAGCAGAAAACATGGTTCTCGGAATCAAGGAAAAAGGAAGACTTAATATCAAAGCCATCGGCGAAAAAATGCGCGCCATCTGTGAACAATACGGTTTTAACATCGACCCGGATAAAAAAATCTATGATATGTCTGTTTCTGAAAAACAGACCGTAGAAATCGTAAAAATGCTCTATCGCGGTGCGGAAATCCTTATCCTTGACGAACCTACCGCAGTTCTTACTCCCCAGGAAACCGAAAAGCTTTTTGCTGTTCTTCGCAACATGAGAAAAGACGGCAAAGCTGTTGTTATTATAACCCATAAACTTAACGAAGTTATGGAACTTTCCGACCGTGTTTCTGTCCTCAGAAAAGGTGTTCATGTCGGCGACCTCATCACCGCAGAAACCAATCCCCAGGAACTTACCAATCTTATGGTAGGCCGTTCAATAACTCTTAATATCGAAAGAACCCAATGCGAAAACCCCGTAAAACGTCTTGAGATCCGCAATCTTTCCTGCGTCAACGACGACGGCGTTACTGTTCTCGATAACATCAACTTTGATGCCTTCGGCGGCGAAGTTCTTGGAATCGCCGGTATCTCCGGCTGCGGACAGAAAGAACTTCTCGAGGGTATTGCCGGACTCCAGAAAGTTTCCGGAAGCATTATTTTCTATCCTGTTGACGGTTCCGAACCCCAGAACATCAACGGAAAATCCCCTATGGATATCATCAAACACGGAATTTCTCTTTCCTTCGTTCCGGAAGACAGACTTGGCATGGGTCTTATCGGTAACATGGACCTTGCGGACAACATGATGCTCCGCAGCTATAACAAGGGAAAACTTCCTTTCGTTGATAAAAAAACACCTGCAGAACTTGCAGAAAAAGTTGTTGATGAACTTGAAGTTGTAACTCCCGGAATCAACGTTCCGGTAAGAAATCTTTCCGGAGGAAACGTACAAAAAATCCTCGTCGGACGCGAAATTGCATCCCAGCCGACTGTTCTTATGAGTGCATATGCAGTCCGCGGACTTGATATCAACACTTCTTATACCATTTATAATCTGATGAATGAACAGAAAAAACGCGGCGCCGCTGTTATTTATGTTGGCGAAGACCTTGACGTTCTTGTTGAACTTTGCGACAGAATCCTTGTTCTTTGCGGAGGCAAAGTAAGCGGAATCGTTGACGGAAGAACCACCTCGAAAGAAGAGGTCGGTCTTCTTATGACAAGCCACGGCGGAAAGAAAGGGGGCTATTAAAACATGACCTATGAAAATGTTAAAAAAGAGCCTCTTGTACGTATTGCAAAAAGGCCCGAACTCCCTAAAAAGAAAGCCATTCTTGTAAGAATTTCTTCGATTTTTGTTGCACTTCTTCTTGGCGGTCTTCTTATTCTTGCACTTGGTTATAACCCCGCTCTTGTATATGCAGATATTATTAAAGGTTCTATTTTAAGCTCTACCGCACTTAAATCCACCATTAAAATCGCCGTTCCTCTTCTTGGTGCTGCGCTTGCAATTGCTCCTGCATTCAAGATGAAGTTCTGGAACTGCGGTGCAGAAGGACAGATTACAATCGGTGCAATCGTTGCAACATATTTTGCACTTTTCCAGGTTGATAATCTTCCCTCCCCTGTACTTTTTATTGTTGCTTTTGCTGCTGCAGCTATCGCCGGCGGACTTTGGGGACTTATCCCTGCTTTCTTTAAAGCAAGATGGGGTTCTAATGAAACCCTCTTTACCCTTATGCTCAACTACATCGCCATCGGCTTTGTAAAATACCTCAGAGTCGGACCCTGGATGGATAAAGGACAGATGTTCCCGAAAATTCCGATGTTCGATAAAGCCGCAAGACTTCCGGAAGTCTTCGGAATCCACATCGGCTGGATCATCGTTCTTGCTCTTGTTATTTTCATCTATATTTATATGACAAGAACAAAACACGGATATGAAATCGCCGTAGTTGGCGAGAGTGTTTCCACCGCAAGATATTCCGGCATGAACGTTAAAAAAATCATCATGAGAACCATGTTCCTTTCCGGTGCAATCGCCGGTATAGTCGGTTGGATGATGGTTTGCGGAACAAACTACACCCTCAGTGATACAACCGCAAACGGTTATGGCTTTACAGCAATCGTTGTTGCATGGCTTTCTAAACTCAATCCGTTCACCATGGTTGCGATTTCCGCATTCCTTGCTGTTCTTCAGAAAGGTTCCAACACCATTCAGACAAACTTTGGTATTCCTGCATCTGCATCCGAAGTTCTTACCGGTCTTATTCTTCTTTGCATGCTCGGAAGCGAATTCTTTATCAACTATCGCTTTGTTTTCCGCAAAAAAACTGTTGGAGGTGACAAATAATGGATACTTTTCTTAACTTTGTAGTAGCATCCGTTCTTGCCGCAACTCCTCTTCTTTTCGGAACTCTTGGCGAAATCCTTACCGAAAAAAGCGGTCACCTCAACCTCGGTGTTGAAGGTATGATGTTTATGGGCGGCGTTGCCGGTCTTGCCGGAACTTATTATTACGAACAGGCAATAAGTGAACCGAATAAATTCGTCGCAGCATTCATCGGCGTTTTTTGCGCATTTCTTTGTGCAATGTTCGGCGCTCTTATTTACAGTTTTCTCACCATCACCCTTCGTGCAAATCAGAACGTAACCGGTCTTGCTCTTACCACCTTCGGTACCGGATTCGGTAACTTCTTCGGAGAAATCCTCGGTACTGCTGCCGGCGGATATGTTTCCGTCGGAACCGTTATCAAAGCCGCTTTTGATGAAGGAATCCCGGTACTTAAAGATATCCCGATAATCGGAAAACTCCTCTTCGGATATAACTTTATGGTATATGCAGCTGTTGCTCTTGCAATTCTTCTTTCCTGGTTCCTTTCTAAAACCAAAACCGGTCTTAACCTTCGTGCAGTTGGTGAAAGCCCCGCAACAGCAGACGCCGCAGGCATCCCCGTAACTCTCTATAAATACGTTGCAACCTGCATCGGCGGCGGAATTTGCGGTCTTGGCGGTCTTTATATCGTAATGAACTCCGCAAACGGAACTGGCGGTGTTTGGGTTCATAACAGCATCAGCGGTTATGGTTGGCTTGCTGTTGCAATCGTTATTTTTGCAACCTGGAACCCCATTAAAGCAATCGTTTGCTCCCTTGTAATAGGTTCTCTTTCAATTCTTCCCTATTACTATCCTATTTCTTTCATCCCTTCCGCAATTTACGAAATCTTCCCCTATCTTGCAACTGTTGCTGTTCTTATCATGATAATCTTCCGTAAAAAGAAGAACAATCTTCCTCCTGCAAGCCTTGGTCTTGCATATTTCCGCGAGGAAAGATAAGATTGATTTTATTAAAAGGAATCCTGCTATCCGGCAGGATTCCTTTTTTATTTACGCATATTTTCATCACAAAATATCTTTTTTATCCGATTTTTATACAGTTTTTCACTATAAAATATTCTAAAATGACATTAAAATAATAAGTTTTTGTTAATTTGCTTGAAAAACCGCCCTTTTTATCGTATAATATATTCTGTATTATTATGAAAAAGTGAGGTGCATACTTATTGTCAGTTAAACCTGCCGAAAAAGAACAGGCAAGTTTTGATTCTGCCTTAGAGTATCTGTATCTCCGTATTTATGAGTTCTTATATTATACAGGAATCTGTTTTGTCCGCCAGATAAGAGGTGGATACAATTTTGTTGAAAGACAAATACAATATATAAAATCCGAATTAAAGGAACATCTTCTCTATACCGGAAGAAGAATTTATTCTTCCGCAAGAAACGTTATAGTCGGAAAATATCATGTATTTCTTTCATACAGCAATAAAGCCGCAGATGCTTTTGCGGTTTTAAAAAACAGCAAAGAATCTTCTAAAGAGAAAAAAATAAATGCACTTAAGGACGTTATCTCCTGCTGGGGACTTCTTGTATGGAAAATCTTCAGTACCATTTTCAATTATGTTGCACCGGTTCTTGCTCTTATTTTTCTTGTTGTAACTTTCCAGTATTTCAGTTCTCTTCAATACGGACTTGCATTTAAATCCAACGGAAAAACCCTTGCATATATTGCTGACGAAACCGTATATAACGAAGCGGAGCAAATTATCCGAAGCAGAACTTCCGCAGAGATTTCCGATATCGGAAATATAACCCCTCTCTTTTCCGTTGTTCCGGTAAGCAGCCTTGAACTTACCGAACCGGAAGAACTCGCAAACATCATTCTCGGAAGTTCCGGACAGAGCGTTTATGAAGGCTACGGTCTTTATATTGATGACGTTTTTATCGGTTCCACCGATGAAGCGGATAACCTTCTTGCTCTTCTTGATGAATATCGCGAACAGTTCCGCCTCGAAGGCGATACCGAATCCAAGCTCCAGTTTAAACAAAAAATCGCTCTTGTTGACGGCGTATATCCGACCTCTTCCATTATGGCGATTTCTGAATTCAGACTGCTTTTTAACAGCGAAATCGAGGGCGAAAAATATCATACCGTTTCTGCAGGAGAATCTCCTTCCCTTATTGCGGATATGTATGATCTCTATATGAGCGAGCTTCGAGCCATGAACCCGATTCTTGAGAAAAACCCGAACATCTATGTTGGACAGGAACTTGTAATATCCAAATCCGTTTCTTATCTTAACGTAACCACAACCCGCCGCGAAGTTTATACGGAAGATGTTCCCTTCCCTACAAACTATACATACAGCGATAAGTATTACAACACCTATTCCAAAGTCACAAAAGCCGGCGTTCCCGGTGAACAGCTTGTAACTGCGCTTGTAACTTATCAGGACGGTATCCCGATTGCAAGACAGGTTCTTGCAACCGAAAGCATCAAAGACCCGGTTGCAAGAGAGATGGTAATCGGTACTAAGAACCCCATCTATTCTGTCGGCAACGCTTCCGGAACCAGCAAAGGCTTTATGTGGCCTACCAAAAAAGCCGGAGCATATGTTAGCTGCGGAATCTGGGGATATAAAGGTCATACCGGTGTCGATATCACCGGTACCGGTCACGGTTCCAATATTTATGCTTCTGCTGCAGGTACTGTTGTTACCGCAAAATGGAGCAACCGCGGTTATGGTAACTATATCATAATTAACCATGGCGACGGAATCCAGACCCTTTATGCACACTGCAGCAACCTTTATGTAAAAGTTGGACAGTATGTAAACCAGGGTGATATAATCGCCGCAATGGGTTCAACAGGTAACTCCACCGGTACTCACCTCCATTTCGAGATTCGAATAAACGGTCAGTATATGAACCCGCTTAACTATATTTCCAAATAACAAAAAAGTCCTGTTTTATAAAAACAGGACTTTTTTCATCTTTTATTCTTTTATATTATAAAAACATATTTGCATTTTTCTGCTATTTATGTTATTATAATTATAACTGTAGTTATCTCTATTTTTTGAGTTACAATAAATATATTTTAAGGGGATAGAATATTGGATAAATTTGTTATTAAAGGCGGAAATCCTCTTCGCGGAGAGGTTCAGGTTAGCGGCGCAAAAAATGCTGCCGTTGCAATAATCCCTGCAACCATTCTTGCCGGAGGCCCCTGCCTGCTTGAAAATATTCCTGATATCAGCGACGTTTATACCCTTTATGATATGCTTTCCCTCATGGGAGCAACTGTACGCGTTGTTAGCCGTACTTCTGTTTTTATCGATACCAGCAACATCACTTCCCATAAAGTTCCCGAGGATCTTGCAAGACAGCTTCGTGCTTCCTATTATTTCCTTGGTGCACTTCTTGGAAGATGCAACGAAGCAAACGTTCCGCTTCCCGGCGGATGCGATTTTGGTGTTCGCCCCATCGACCAGCATATCAAAGGTTTTGAAGCCCTTGGCGCGGATGTAAACATCGGCCACGGAAGCGTTTCTATCAGCAGTGAAGGCCTTCTTGGAAGCCACATCTATTTTGACGTTGTTTCCGTTGGCGCAACCATCAACGTAATGCTTGCCGCAGTTAAAGCAAAAGGCCTTACCGTTCTTGAAAACGTTGCAAAAGAACCTCATATCGTTGACCTTGCTAACTTCCTTAACTCCCTCGGTGCAGATATCCGCGGCGCAGGTACCGACGTTATCAAGATTCACGGTGTTGATAAACTTCATGGCGCAAACTATTCCATCATTCCGGACCAGATTGAAGCCGGAACTTATATGGTAGCCGCTGCCGCAACCAAAGGTAACGTTCTCATCAGAGGCGTTATTCCGAAACACCTCGAGGCTATTACCGAAAAACTCGTAAAAACCGGTGCTTCCGTTGTTGAATACGATGATGCAATCCGCGTTTCCGGTGAAGTTGACCATTTTGAGCATGTCAATGTAAAAACCATGCCCTATCCCGGTTTCCCCACCGATATGCAGCCTCAGATGACAACCCTTCTTGCTTTGGCAAGAGGAACCAGCATCGTAACCGAAGGCGTTTGGGATAACCGCTTTAAATATATCTCCGAACTTTGCCGCATGGGTGCTTCCATTTCCGTTGACGGAAAAGTTGCTGTTGTCCAGGGTGTTGAGGGTCTTTCCGGTGCATGTGTTCGTGCAGCAGACCTTCGTGCCGGCGCCGCAATGGTAATCGCCGGACTTGCTGCAACCGGAACCACCGAAATCGAAGAGATTCATCATATCGAACGCGGATATACCAATCTTGTTGATAAACTTCGCGGACTTGGTGCAGAAATCGACCGCATCACTGTTCCGGAGGGTTCTTCCGTATATTCCGTAGTTTAAAAAAACTGAAGCGGAGCGGTTTCCGCTCCGCTTATTCTATTTTTTCGGAGGTTTATTTTGGCAAAATTCTTTACCATAGCCAGCGGAAGTTCCGGAAATTCGAGCTTCGTCGGCGCTTCCGGAGAAGGTATCCTTATAGATTGCGGCATCAGCTGCCGCGGAATTACAACCGCGCTTAAAAACCGCGGAATAAACCCGGATTCTCTTTCCGGAATCCTTATAACCCATGAACATATCGACCACGTCCGCGGACTTTTGGTTTTTCTTAATCATCACCGCGTTCCTGTATATGCCTCCGGAGCTGTTTTGCGTTTTTTAACGGCAAACGGACTGGTTCCGGAAGGTGCCGTGCTCAAAGAAATCGACGAGCACGGAGAACTCGTCGGCAAGATGCTCATAAAACCTTTTAAAACTTCCCACGACAGCGTCGGAAGCCTTGGATACAGCATCATAACACCTGATGAGCACCGTATAACAGTATGTACCGATACCGGTTATCTTACCGATGGTGCCTGCGAGCACCTTACAGGAAGTGAAGTCGTGCTCATAGAATCCAACTATGATAACGGCATGCTCGAATTCGGGCCATATCCTTATCATCTTAAAAGGCGTATCAAAGGACCCCAGGGACACCTTTCCAATACCGATTGCGCCGCTTTTCTTCCGGAACTTGTTAAAAAAGGCACTATACATATTGTCCTCGGCCATCTTAGCAAGGAAAATAACACTCCGGACGTTGCGCTCCAGACCTGTATTTCCGAACTTTCCATGGCCGGACTTCAAAACGGAAAGGACTATATGATTTTTGTTGCCCCAAGGAACGAACTTTCTGAAAATATTTTGCTTTAAGGAGAAAAAATGCGCACAATAAACATTATCTGTGTCGGAAATCTTAAAGAAAAATACCTGCGCGAAGCCGCTGCCGAATATGAAAAGCGCCTTGGCGCATACTGCAAATTAAAAATAACCGAGCTTAGCGAATATAAGCTTCCGGATAAGCCCTCATCCTCCGAAATTGCAAAATGCATCGAAGTAGAAGGCTCCGCCATTGCCGCAAAAATTCCGCAAAACGCAGTTATTGCCGCAATGTGCATCGAAGGAGAAATGCTCTCATCCGAAAGTTTTTCTCAAAAGCTCGAAAATCTTATGTCCGATGAAAGCGCAAGCGAACTTTGCTTTATTATAGGCGGTTCCTATGGGCTTTCTGATGAAATCAAAAAGAGAGCAAAGCTTAAGCTTTCGCTTTCAAGAATGACTTTTACCCACCAGATTTCCCGTGTGCTTATTCTGGAACAGATTTATCGTGCGTTCCAGATTTCCACCGGCGGGAAGTATCATAAATGATTAGCTGAAAGGGATAAAATGGCTAAGAAAAAAATCGAAAAAGAACAGCCCAAAACCGAACAGAAGGCAAACTTTGAAAACGCCGGAGTGGTCATCGACCAACCCATAGTGGACGTTCTTGAAAAGAACTATATGCCCTATGCCATGAGCGTTATCGTAAGCCGTGCCATTCCGGAAATTGACGGCTTTAAACCCAGCCACAGAAAACTCCTTTATACAATGTATAAAATGGGTCTTCTTACCGGCGCAAAAACAAAATCCGCAAATATCGTCGGCCAGACCATGAAGCTTAACCCCCATGGCGACCAGGCTATCTATGATACCATGGTTCGTATGGCCAGAGGTAACGGAGCTTTGCTCCACCCCTGGATCGACAGTAAGGGTAACTTTGGTAAGGCATATTCAAAAAATATGGCCTGTGCCGCTTCCCGATATACCGAAGCAAAACTTGATAAAATCTCTGCGGAACTTTTCCGCGATATTGATAAAGATACCGTTGATTTCGTTGACAACTATGACAACACCTTAAAAGAGCCTTCCCTCTTTCCGGTAACTTTCCCCTCCATTCTTGTCAACTATAACGTAGGTATCGCGGTTGGTATGGCTTCCCAGATTTGCCCTTTCAGGCTTTCTGAAATCTGCGATACCACCATAAAGCTTATTAAAGACCCGGAACACGATATCTTCTCTACCCTGCCTGCACCGGATTTTGCCTGCGGCGGTCTTATCATCTATGACAGGGACGAGCTTAATAAGATTTATGAAACAGGCCGCGGAAGCATCCGCGTTCGTTCAAAATATCGCTTTGATGAAAAGAGCAAATGTATCGAGATAACAGAAATCCCTGCAACAACCACCGTTGAAGCCATTATCGACAAGATCCTTGAACTTGTTAAGGCAAGAAAAATCACAGAGATTTCCGATATCCGCGATGAAACCGATCTTTCCGGTCTTAAAATTGCCATCGACCTTAAACGAGGCATAGACCCGGATGCTTTGATGCAGAAGCTTTATAAAAGCACCCCTCTTGAGGATAGCTTTTCCGCAAACTTCAATGTGCTTATCGGCGGTTCACCAATGGTTCTCGGTGTTCGCCAGATAATCAAAGAATGGGTTGCGTTCCGCCATGAATGTGTCAGAAGAAGAATTTTCTTTGAACTTAAAGGAAAGAAAGATAAGCTTCATCTCCTTAAAGGTCTTCAGAAAATCCTTCTTGATATCGATAAAGCGATTAAAATAATCCGCGAAACCGAAAGTGAAACAGAGGTTGTTCCAAACCTTATGATTGGCTTTGGAATCGACCAGATTCAGGCGGAATATGTTGCCGAAATAAAACTTCGCCATCTTAACCGCGAATATATCCTTAAGCGCACAGCGGATATCAGCGACCTTAAGAAAGAAATCGCAGAAATGGAAATCATTCTTAATGACCCGAAGAAAATCAATAATCTTATTATTGATGACCTTAAAGATGTTATTAAGAAATACGACCAGCCCAGAAGAAGCGAGATCATTTATGTAAGCGAGAGCAAGGAAGAAACTGTTGAGGAGGAAGTTCCGGATTATCCCGTTAACCTCTTCTTTACAAGAGAAGGTTACTTTAAGAAAATCACTCCCCAGTCTCTTCGAATGTCCGGCGAGCATAAACTTAAGGAAGGCGATGAAATCGTATTTTCCACCGAAAGCCATAATACGGTCGAGCTTCTCTTCTTCAGCAACAAATGCCAGGTTTATAAAGCAAGAGCCTGTGACTTTGATGATACAAAAACCAGCGTAATGGGCGATTATATCCCCTCCAAGCTTGGTTTTGATGATGGCGAAAGCACAATTTTCATGGCAGTAGTTGAAAAATATACCGGTTTTATGGTATTCTTTTATGAGAACGGAAAAGCCGCAAAAGTTCCCCTTTCTTCTTACGAAACAAAGACAAGGCGCAAAAAGCTTATCGGCGCATATTCCGACAAATCCCCTCTTGTTGCATGCTATAATATCGAAGAGGACAAAGAGTTCCTTCTCTCCTCTTCCGGCGGAAGGCTTCTTCTTGTACATTCCGGTGCAATTCCTTCCAAGGCAACAAGAGATACCCAGGGCGTTGCGGTTATGACTCTTAAGAAAAACGCCGTTGTTTCCGGTGCAAAACCTTTTGAAGAAGGAAAACTCGAAAACGCTCATCGTTTTAGAACAAGAAATCTTCCTGCTGCGGGCGCAATCCCAAAAGACGGAGATCTTTTTGAACAAATCAGTTTATAATATTTTTATATACCGAAAGGAGATATGATTATGTACGCATTCTGCAGAAAATGGTTCGACAGAGCAAGAGATATTGCCGAGGATTTTGAGTACAAAGATTACTTCTGGTGCTATCTTCTCGTTCTTCTCCTCGGAATCCTTTTCGGAGTTTCCACCAACAAGGCACTTAAATACCTCACCCCATTTATTGCGGTTTTTGCTGCATTTGCCGCTTTTGAGGTACTTTATCCCCGCCGCGAAAAAATTGAAAAAATGCTCGACGGAACCTATGAAGACAAATTCGTCGAATTTGAAGACACCGAGGATATCCCCGACTTCATCTGATTAATAAAAAAACAGGGACGCCGTTTTAAACGGCGTCCTCAATAAAAAGCCGTACGTTTTCGATTTGTATTCATAAAGGCAAACGCTTTTCTTTATCGAAATCGAACGGACTAAACATATTATTACCCGTATTGCATTTATAATACCCCAAAAAACAGTCATTTTTTGCACAAATTGTTAAAAAACCCTTGCAAAAAAGTGATAGCTGTGGTATTATATTATAGCTATCGTGTTATTTTTGGAGGTTTATCATGACTGTATTTGAAATTATCGGAAGTATTCTTCTTATCATAACCTGCGTTCTCGTAACTATCACTGTTCTTTTCCAGAGCAGCAGCAAACAGGACGGCATTTCCGCTCTTGGCGGCAAAAGCTCTTCCGCTGCAGCAGCAGAAGCAAAAAGCAACAACGCAAAACTTGCTCGCTTCACCAAAATTCTTGCTGTTGTATTCTTTGTAATTACCCTCGCAGTTTATGCTCTTACTATTTTTCTCTAATTTCTGAAAATTTCACGAAATCCCTGAACTTCGGTTCAGGGATTTTTTCTTTATATCAATAAAAATCCACCCGCAAAGCGGGTGGTTTTTCATTTTCGGGCATAGCCCTAATGATACAGGCAGCGCACAAGTGCGCTTTTTATTGGCCTGCCAGCCATGCATCGGATTACCGGCCACCCTTAAAAGGGTCTTGCGGATCGTAAAGGCTCAACTGGTCAGATTCTTTATCCTGTTTTAATTGATTTTCTATGTATTCTTTGATGGCTTTCGTATTCTTTCCTACTGTATCGACGTAATATCCTTTGCACCAGAATTCTCTGTTTCTGTATGCAAATTTCATATTGCCGTATTTCTGAAATATCATCAGTGCACTTTTACCTTTTAGATATCCCATGAAATACGATATGCTCATTTTTGGCGGTATTGATAACAACAAATGCACGTGGTCTGGACATATTTCTCCTTCTATTATGTCCACTCCTTTCCATTGGCATAATGTTCTCAATATTTCTCGCATATCTTCTCTTTTTTCATTAAAGAATACTTTTCTTCTATACTTTGGTGCAAACACTACATGGTATTTACAATTCCATTTCGTATGTGCTAAACTATTTGTGTCATTATCTTGCTCATGCATCTTAATGTCCTCCTAATGTGTTATTCTTTTATAGCTGGCAGGCTATCTTTAGTTTAGCACATTAGGGGTCTTCTCATCGGTTAACCTTTTTTGAACCACGCGCCTATCGCGTGGTTTTCTTTATCCACGAAAAGCGTGTTATCATAAAATAACACGCTTTAAAATCAGTTGGAAACCTGTGCTTTGGATGCGATATTGCAGATAATT
>JAFYOZ010000048.1 GCA_017547705.1 Oscillospiraceae bacterium | reverse complement strand
CTATCCAGCCGGTGAGCATATTCGCAACAATAACTCCAAGACCGTTTTCGTGCTGAGAAATAAGGAAAACAAGGGTCATAACAACGGCAAAAATCGGGATTCCGAGCCATTTATTTGTAAGAACGGCGTCGATTTTATCTCCGGCATTCTTTTCGCTGGTAAGAACTTTTCTTGTTTCTACGGATTTTACGATTTTGTTTACAAATTCATAGCGCTTTTTATCCGCCTCAAGAACAGCTTCTTTATTGGAAAGGTCAACTCCGGTTTCAACATAGGGAGCTTTCTGGCTTTTTCCGAAAAGGGAAACAGCGGATTTTATAACCTCTTTAAGTCCGTCGGATTCTGTGGAAACAGTATCAATAACCGGGCAGCAGAGTTTTTCTGCGAGAGCCTTGGAATCGATTTTTGTTTCTCTTTTTTCGTTGATATCCGCTTTATTGAGCGCAACAACAACCGGAACACCAAGTTCGAGAAGCTGGGTAGTAAAGAAAAGGCTTCTTGAAAGATTAGTTGCATCAACAATATTGATAATTACGTCCGGGTTTTCGTTTTTAACATATTCGCTGGTGACGCTTTCTTCCGATGTAAACGGGGACATGGAATATGCACCCGGAAGGTCAACGGCAATAAGTTCTTCTGCGCCGTCGTAATATGCTTTTTTTATGGGATGTTCTTTCTTTTCAACAGTAACGCCGGCCCAGTTTCCGACTTTTTCGTTTCTTCCGGTAATGGCGTTATACATTGTTGTTTTTCCGCTGTTGGGGTTACCTGTCAGCGCAATTCTCATTATGTTATTCTCCTTTTTGTCTGTGTCAAAAAAGTTAGGCTATACTAACCGGCGAACATAAAAAACAAGGCTTTCGCCTTTGTTTTCTGTTTATTCAAGAATAATCGCTTCAGCAAGCTGATTATCGATGCTGTATCTTCCGTCTTTAATAGAAACGGTGCACATCTTTTTAAGCCTGGAAACAACTGTTATAGGCTCTCCGGCATAACATCCAAGGGAAAAAAGGAATGCATCAAGTTCTTCGTCATCGGTTTCGATGGATTTTACGATATATTCTCTTCCCTCTTCTGCGGACATTAAGTTCATTCTGTATCACCTGACCTGTTTGCGTAATGGGTTAGCTTTAACTAACTATTTTCCATAAAGAAAAGTTAGGCCACCCTAACCAATTAACATTTTAGCACTACTGCATATCTTTGTCAAGGGATTTTCAGTAAAAACTACAAAAACCCCTTAATATTATTCCCATATTAAGAAGTATAATCTCTTACAAAAACAGAAGGCTTATTTTGTAAACTACGCAATATTGTAAAAATCTGTGCAAAGTGTTATAATTATTAAACAGAAAATAAAAAATTCTATGCAGAAAGGCGGTTTTTGTCCTATGGTAAAGAAAAAAATCATAAGCGGCAGAATAACCGCGATTTTTGTTGCCGCATGCTGGATCGCATACAGCTTTTCTTATATCGGAAGACTTAATTTCTCTGCCTCCATGGCGGAGATGACAAATTCCGGAGTTTTGCTTAAATCCGAAGCAGGCGCAGTCACAACCGGATTTTTTATCTGCTACGGCCTTGGCCAGTTTTTAAGCGGCTGGCTTGGGGATAAAGTTTCTCCAAGATATCTTGTTTTTACCGGTCTTGCATGTTCCTCTCTCATCAACTTTGCCATAAGTTTTGGCCCTCCCTTTATTCTGATGGTTGCTCTTTGGAGTGCAAACGGTCTTTCCCAGGCTCTTCTTTGGGCGCCGATTTGCAGAATCGTTTCCGACAGGGTTATGACGAACAGAAGGCAAAAAGCCTGTACCGCTCTTGCAACGACAATGGCAGGAGGAACACTTTTTGCATATATCCTTTCCGCATTACTTATAAACGCCAGCGGCTGGAAGGCATCTTTCATCT
Source organism: Oscillospiraceae bacterium (assembly GCA_017547705.1). Classification (GTDB taxonomy): domain Bacteria; phylum Bacillota; class Clostridia; order Oscillospirales; family Ruminococcaceae; genus UMGS1668. Next base: position 1,222 of record JAFYOZ010000048.1, on the reverse strand, counting down.
GTGGAAGCGTATGCACCCTTCTTGCTGCAACTATCTGGCTTATTGTTACCATAAAAATCGAAAAAGATACGGACAAAAACGGCGAAGAGGAAGAACACCCCGTTATGGTTAACGAGGATTCCGGCGAAGCTGTTCCCCATGATGAAATCCCGAGCAATTTTATAAAACTCCTCATCGTTTCCGGACTTATGACCCTTGCGGTTGCTTCCGGTGTTCAGGGAATCCTTAAAGACTGCATGTCCACATGGGTTCCGACCTTTATCAGCGATATGTTCGAAATGAGCCCGGTTGTTTCCATCCTTACCGGTACTCTTCTTCCGGTTTTCGGACTTTTTGGCCCATATCTTGCAAACTATATTATGGTCAGAACCAGGGATGAACTTTCTTCCCTTTTCATTCTGTTTTTGATTTCCTCCGGAGCTCTTGCGCTACTTGCGCTTTTTGGAAGATTTTCCATCGTTGTTTCAATCGTTTCCCTTGCTGTAACATACGCCTGTTCCCTTGGACAGAATATGTTCATCGTAGGCACTATTCCGATGTATTTCCATAATGTCGGAAAAGTTTCCATGATAACCGGAACCCTTAACGCCATTTCCTATCTTTCAACAGCCGCCATGAGCTGGATAACCGGTGCTCTTGTTGATACTGCCGGTTGGGGAATCGTTATGACAATGTGGCTTATTCTTTCTTCTGTTGCGGCGGTTTCTGTTATCTTCGCAAAGCGCCGTTGGAACAAATTCCGCAGAAATCTGTTCTGATAAAAGTTTTTCTGAATTATCTATTGACAATCTCAATAAATTATGTTATTATATCAAACGCGATGAAAATCGCGGTTTGCGTTGCTAGCTCAGTTGGATAGAGTGACTGACTACGAATCAGTAGGCCAGGGGTTCGAGTCCCTTGCAGCGCACCATAGAAAAAAAGCACTTGTCCTTTGGACAGGTGCTTTTTTGTTTATATGCAAAAGGGACGAGAACCCCCGAATGGGACGACGGCGTTAATAAAACGATTCTGTGAATCGTTTTTAGCCGGAGAGATTTGCGAGTATTAACGAGGCGGCGTTTTTTTGCTGTTCTGTGGCATCAGATAAATTTTCGCCGAGTGCCGAGCAAATCAGTAAGATTTTGCGAAGCAAAAGCTTATTCGAGTCCCTTGCAGCGCACCATAGAAAAAAAGCACTTGTCCTTTGGACAGGTGCTTTTTTGTTTTTGAAATTAAAATT
>JAFYOZ010000047.1 GCA_017547705.1 Oscillospiraceae bacterium | reverse complement strand
TCGGAATCTCCCTTGATGAAATCCTCGGGCGCAATATCGAAAAACTCAAGAAGCGCTATCCCGAGGGCTTTTCCTCAGAAAAATCCATAAACAGAACAGAATAAAAAAATCTCCGGCAAAATTGCCGGAGATTTTTTATTTTTTATAAATTATATAATCCGAAATATCTCTTACCTTTTCAACACTTCTTATAATTTCTCTTACTGATTCTTCATCCATATTCAGTCTCACTTCAAGCTCGAACAGATTATATCCATCCGACCAGAAAAGAACCCTCGTTCCAAAAGGGTCGCCACGATATCCGTCATACTGGGGCTGAAATTCTATGCAATATATTTTTTCTCCATCTATCTCGAACCATGTTTCATTAGCTTTTGTTCCTGCCGGAACGTTGTAAACAATTTTTGCTCCGTTATCATAGTTCCAAGCCGGATACTGATAAAAAATCACAAAAAGATTCTCGTCATAATTATCATATGCCATATTGCTATATGTTTCTCCGGCTTCTCCGCCGCAATCCGTCCAATCTTCGCTCTCTTCAAGATACATCGGAACATAATAATCTTTTATTTTATACCCGGCATCTTCTGCAATATCCACATCAAAGTGAATCTCATATACATCGCCGGAATATCCTCCAACAGCCTCGAGAAAAACAAGTTTTCCGTTGTTTACCGTATTAAAAAATCCGGCAACAGCAAGCGCCGTTACAGAAAGCGCGATAATAAGCATTGCGGCAACAAAAAGGCTTACCCTTGCTTTAAATCCTTTTTTCTGAATATTTTCGCTTTCTTCTATATATTTATCATCGATTCCGTTCATTGCGGAGAGAAAATCTGCTTTATCCATTTAAAAAGCCCTCCTTTTCAAGATGTATTTTAAGTTTTTTTCTGGTTCTGTGAACGATAACAGAAACCCTGTTGGACGAAAAACCGTATCTATCGCCAATCTCCTCCGGAGATTCAAAGAAAAAATATCTCCTGATAAAAATGTTCCTCTCTTTTTCCGGAAGTTTTTTGATAAATTCGTTTATGCTTTTTTCAAGTTCCTTTGCGATATAATTATCTTCAATATTATCTTTTGACGGAACAGCTTCAGAAATTTCATCGAGAACCTCGAGAAAAGCTCTATTTCCCCTTTTTTGCGTTTTTTCGGCTTTTAATTTATTAATCGCAAGATTCCTTGTTATTTTTGCAAGATAAATTTTAAGATTTTTCGGTTTTTCCGGCGGAATTGAATTCCATGCATTAAAAAGAGCCGAATTAAAACATTCTGAAGAATCTTCAAAGTTTCCAAGAACATTTTCCGCAACTGTCATGCAATATCCGCCATATTTCTTTTCGGATTCCGAAAGAGCTTTTTCATCACGGCAAAAATACAGTCTGATTATTTCTTCGTCATTCAAAAACTTCGCCTCCTTTTTTTGTTTTCATTATTAAAGACAAGTTTTTTATAAAAATATTACATCCGCCTAATAAAAAATCCGCCAAAAGGCGGATTTTTTCAGCTTGCAAGTATTCCAAATTTTTGTTTAACTCGCCGCAATTTTGCTCCCCAGGAATCGGAAAGCAAAAGAAGGAAGATAACCGTTGCGGCGGCGTGGATTCCATCCGGAATAAGGCTTGTTATACAAAGGCCTATAT
>JAFYOZ010000046.1 GCA_017547705.1 Oscillospiraceae bacterium | reverse complement strand
GGTTTAACAACATGGAACTCGGTATCGGGTTCGCCGGTGATTTTCCAATCGCACATATCGCCGTCATCGGGACCGTAAACTTTACCGATGCACTGGGTTTCGATGATCGGGCCCTGGAAGGTTTCGGTGGTAACTACTGCTGCCATACCGATGCAGTTGCCTTTGGGGATAACTTTGCCCATGGTTTCGGAATAAAGGTCGGAATCATAGAAATAAGGAACGCATTTCTGGCTGTTGGATTTAACGGTCCAGCCGAATTTGGATGCGAGAGATTCGTTGGAAGACCAAACATAGGAAGGTTCAAGAACTTCCGGATGAGCGATCTGTTCTTCAAATTCTTCAGGAGTAAGACCAACACCGTGTGCTTCTGCAAGAGCAAGGCCGTAGTCTTCTACGTTATAGGAAACAGCGCCTTCGATTTTGGTGATTTTCTGAACACCGCCGGCTACGAGACCAATCATGTTTACCCAGAAAATATCTTCCATACCGGAACCTACGAAAGTGCAGTTGTTTTCTTTTGCAATAACGTCAAGTTTGTTGGTATGTTCGGGGCTGGTGCTCCAGCTGCCGGTGGATTCTTCGCAGGTGGTGATTACGTTGATACCTCTGGAGAGGCATTTTTCAAAGTGATCATAGCAGTCGCTTACGAGAGAGAAAAGGGTTACAACAGCGATGTCTGCGTCGCAGTTATCAAGAACTTCGTCAGCATCGGATTTGATGGTAACACCGGTTTTTACGCCGAGTTCTGCAAAATCGCCGATATCCATGCCAACTACTGCAGGGTCAACGTCGATTGCGCCAACGATCTGTGCACCTTTTTCATAAAGGTAGCGGATGATGTATTTTGCCATTTTTCCGCAGCCATACTGTACTACTTTAACTTTTTCCATGAGAATTACTCCCTTTCTGTTTTTTTGTTAACACTATTATAATCTCTAAAGCAGGGTTAGAGTCAAGAGTTTTTTTGTTAATTTTTTATCTAAAAGAAACAGGCACCTGAAGGCGCAAAAACATGCCTCTTTTTTCATCATCGAATACGCTGAACTCCGTAAGAACCTCGCAGATATAATCTCCTGCAACTTTATAGTTGTTCTCTTCACAATATTCCAAAAGTCGCTTTGCATATTCCGGCTCATCATCAAAACTGTCAAGATAGATGCATACATACATTCCGCTTTCGATTCTTTTTACGGATTCCGTTCTCGGAAAAGCCTCATCAACCAATACAAAAATCTCGTCGGATTCCAGCCTTCCTTCAAGAAAACTCTCTTTTTTCATGGTCGTTCCGGCGTTGCAGTAATAAATCTGGGGAAGATTATGCTTTATAAGACTGTTTTTAAGATCGCGCAGCTCGTTTTCATAAACTTCGATGCCGTAATCATAAAAATTCGTGTTCGTCGGAAGAGAATATATCATTCTGTGCGGAATATACTCGATGGTGATTGTTCCGATATTGGGCGATTTTCTGTACCTTTCAAGACTTTCGATGGTACGGGAAATTGCACCAAGCTGGAGATTAAGGTTAGCCATCTGCTCCTTAACCTGCTTTTTTCTGCGGATGAGGATGGATTCGATAAGCTTTGTATCTCCGCTTTCAAGCACCTCTTTTATCTCCTTAAGCTCCATTCCCAAAGCCTTCATATACTGAATCATATCAAGCCTTGCGTTCTGGCGGATATTATAATAGCGATAGCGGCTTTCCTCATCGGTATAGCAGGGTTTAAGAAGTCCGATTTCATCATAAAGCCGAAGGGTCGAAACGGATATATTGTTTATTTTAGCCATTTCTCCAATGCTGAGAAGCTCGTTTTTCATAAAATCCCCTTTCCAAAACTCTAATGTAGGTTTAGAGTTTTTCTCTTTTTATCTCATGTTATCATATTAACATATTTTTGCTGTTTTTCAATAAAAAACAAAAAATAAAAGAGCAGAAACTCCGTTTCCGCCCTTTTTTATAAAAATCAAACTATCTTTTCTCCTGCGATTGCCGGAACGGCACCGTCTTCAATGGGGCTTATAAATCCGCCCTTTGTTTTAAATTCAAATTCCTCTTTTGCTTTAGCAAGAAGCTCCGGGTCTTCAAAAAGATCCACAGCCGTTGCGGCAATAACCTTTGCCGCAAGGTTCATGCCTTTTTTGGCGATGGAGGATTTACCGAGAGAAACAACCTGCCAGCTGTGTCCCGGAATACCGCTTGTCCAGGTTGCGGTGTTTATCTGCGCAGTAGGAGTCTGCCAGCTTACGTCGCCAACGTCCGTTGAACCGGGAAGAGTTACCTCGCTGTGATAAAGGGGCATCAAAAAGTCGTTCTGTGCCTTTTTTCCGCCATCGGTTTTTTCGTCTGCAAATTTTGCAATCTCCGGACTGAAAAGTGATGCAAAGCCCGGAAGACCCTCTGTGATATATGTCTTTTTAAGTTCCTCCGCAAAGGAAAGTTCCTCTTCGGTATATTCAGGAAGCTTTGTGGCTTCAAAGTTTTTATACATCGCCTCTTCAAGAACCGAGTTCGGAACAACGTCCGCTGTTCCGTCGATAAAACGGCGTTTAAGAGTTGTTCCGGTCATAAGTGCGGCGCCTTTTGCGATGTCCTCCACCCTTTCAAGAAGGCTTTTTACCTTCGGAACGGTATCGGAACGCACCATATAAAGAACCTGCGCAGTGGGCTGAACAACGTTCGGAGAAATTCCGCCGGCATCGGTTATGGAATAATGGATCCTGTCGCTTATGGGCATATGTTCGCGCAGGAACTGAACACCAATATTCATAAGTTCAACCGCATCAAGAGCGCTTCTTCCCATATGGGGACAGCCTGCGGCATGTGCCGCAACTCCCTCGAACTTATATTCAACCTGAACACATGCGAGATAGGAACCGCTTGTAACCTGGTTGGAATCATCCGGATGCCATGTTAAAGCCGCATCAAGACCATAGAAGAATCCCTGCTTTGCCATAAATGCTTTTCCGGCGCCGCCTTCTTCTCCCGGGCAGCCATAGAATACAACCGTTCCGGAACCTTCTCCCTTTTCCTCAAGGTATTTTTTAATTCCGTATGCGGCAGCAAGAGAACCTGCTCCGAGAAGGTTATGGCCGCAGCCATGACCGCTTCCGCCGGAGATAAGTTCATCATGCACAGTCATTCCCGGTTTCTGAGAAAGTCCGGAAAGAGCATCAAATTCTCCAAGGATTCCTATAACCGGTTTTCCGCTGCCAAAAGTTCCGGAAAAAGCCGTTTCAACTCCTGCAAGACCGGTTTCGACCCTGAAACCAAGTTCTTCGAGGAGTTTTATATATGCCGCCGCGGATTTATGCTCTTTAAGAGATATTTCCGCATACTCCCAGATTTCATCCGAGAGTTTTTCAAAAATCTCCTTGTTCTCGTCGATATATGCATAAAGCTCTTTTTTATCCATTAAAAACGCTCCTTTTTATAAAAAAACAGGCGACCGCAATGGTCGCCCGTTACGGGAATCAATACAAAACTTTTCCGAGGAAATCCTTGGTTCTGGGGTTCTGGGGATGATTGAAAACCTCATCCGGAGTTCCCTCTTCTGCAACAATTCCGCCATCCATAAAAACAACTCTGTCGCTGACTTCTTTTGCAAATCCCATCTCATGGGTTACGATTACGGAAGTCATGCCGTTTTTAACAAGGCCTTTGATAACATCAAGAACCTCGCCAACCATCTCCGGGTCAAGAGCAGAGGTAGGCTCATCAAAAAGCATTACGTCCGGTTCCATTGCAAGAGCACGAACGATTGCAAGACGCTGTTTCTGTCCGCCGGAAAGGCTTGTTGCGCTTTCGTTTGCTTTTTCTGCAAGTCCAACGCGGTTAAGAAGTTCCATAGCCTGTTCGGTTGCTTCGTTTTTTGCGATTTTCTTTACTACCGTCGGAGCAAGAGTTACGTTTTCCAAAACAGAGAGATGCGGAAAAACATTAAAATGCTGGAATACCATGCCCATCTTCTGTCTGTGAAGGTCGATATCAACTTTCTCGCTGGTGATATCAACTCCCTCGAAGAAAATCTTTCCGGAATCGGGAGTTTCCAGCATATTGAGGCAGCGGAGGAAAGTTGATTTTCCGCCGCCGGAAGGTCCGATAATAGAAATAACCTCCTGGGGAGCAACGTGTTCATTTATGCCTTTAAGAACCTGAAGGTCACCAAAACTTTTATAAAGATCAACGGTCTGAATCATTTGCTGTTAAGCTTCCTTTCATATTTTCCGATAAGTTTGCTGAGGGTGAATGTTACTACAAGGTAAATTACACCGATGATGATAAGAGATTCGAGTGCAAGATAAGTTGCGCCCCTTACTACAAGATAAGAAGTCATAAGGTCGCCGACAAAGAAGGTTGAAGCCATGGAGGTTTCCTTGATAATAGCGATAAATTCGTTACCGACTGCCGGAAGAATGTTCTTTATTGCCTGGGGAAGAATAACCCTGAGCATGGTCTGGGTTTTGTTCATACCAAGAGAACGTGCCGCTTCTGTCTGACCTTTATCAACCGCCTGGATACCGCTTCTGAAAAGTTCGGAAACGTATGCCGCACTGTTAAAAGAAAGAGCAAGTGCAACCGCATTAAACTGGTTGATGAAGGGAAGAACCTTCGGGATAAGGAATACGAAGAAATAAAGCTGAAGAAGAAGAGGAGTTCCGCGGATAACCTCGGTATAAACTTCACAGATAAAGCTTACCGGGTTAAAATTTGCAACAGCTTTAAGAATCGCATTATTGTTTTCGTTGTATTTGTTTATAATCTTAAAAGGTCTGATGTCTGACATTCTTCCGAATGCGATAAAAGAACCGAAGATTACGCCGAAGAAAACGGCAATGGCGGAAAGAATAAGGGTATATTTAAGACCTTCAAAAATGAATATCTGCCAATAATCCTGCCAAAGCATGATTATATTTTCAAAACTGAACATTAATTATCCTCCGAAATTTTTGTATTATCAAGGCAAAAGCAGGGCAGAAGTTTTTTCCGCCCTGCTGATTTAGCTTTTAAGAGATTTTTTAGCCTGCTACGTTGCCGTCGTCGTCATAAGAAACGTCTACGGAAGTTTCTGCACCGGCAAGTTCAAGTGCTTCTGCATACCATTCGCCGTAGTAACCTGCTGCGTATGCTTTTGCAAGGATCTCGTTAACTTTTGCGGTAAGTTCGTCTGCGCCTTTGGGAAGCATGATTACGTTTGCTTCATAAGCTGCATCAACTTCAAATTCAAATCCGCAAATTGCGATTGCGCCGGGGTTATTTGCGATGAAAACATCTGCCTGGCCTTTTGCAACTGCAAGAGCATCAAAGTCGCCGTTCTGGAGCTGGAGGAATGCGGTGGTAAGATCGCCAACTTCTACGATTTCGCAGTCAGCGGGAAGCTGGGATTTGCAAAGTTCGAGCTGGAGAGAAGCGTTCTGTGCTGCAACTTTCTTGCCGGAGAAGGATTCTGCGGTAGGATATGCATCTGCGTTTGCTGCGATGGTAATGATAACCTGTTCGGTTTCATTTTCGCCTGCGTAGTAATAATCGGAAAGGTTATAGTTTGCTGCACGATCTTCGGTCCAGGAGAAACCGGAGATGGACATATCAACGGAACCGGTCTGAACTGCAACCTGGCAAGCATCAAAGCTCATGGGCATGATTTCGAGTTCCATGCCAAGTTCTTCAGCGATGAATTTTGCAAGAGAAACGTCGAAGCCTACATATTTGTCTTGGCCGGTTTTGGTGGTATCAACAAATTCCATCGGAGCGAAGTCCGGGGAGATTGCAACTTTAAGGGTTTCTTTTCCGGAAGAGCTGCAGCCTGCAAAGCTGAGAATCATACAAGCGATAAGGATAAGGGATACGATCTTTTTCATTTTATTTACCTCACTAAATTTAGAAATTAAATTTTGAAGTCATTGATCATTGGCTATGTCTGCATTATACACGCATAATTATACATTGTCAACCCATTTTTATGAATATTTATTCGTTTTTACCTTTTGACAGCTATTGTCAACATTTCGTGATTATTTTTGTTTATTTTCGCCATAAAAACAGCGGCTATTTAATATTATAATTAAAAAGGGAGTCTTTTTTGGCCTTTTTGAATATACAAACAAAAATGTATAAATACACATTTTCGCATAAAATCTGCATATTCTTTGATAAATCCCGTTTCTTTTTTCAACAAATACATCAAAAAATCTTTCACTTCGTAAAAAAGCATATAATTTTTACCCAAAACCGTCAAAAATGATACATTTTTGACATTTTGGTTATTGCAAATATATATAATAAATTATATAATAACTGTATCTGTTATATTATATATGTTTCAAGCGGAGTTCCCGCTAAGGAGGATCAAAATGGGAAACAAACCTCTTGATAGAAAGGCATTTTCCGATGCTCTCGCAAGACGCCTTCCTGCATATTACCGCCATGTCTGCATCATGCTTGCTGAAGGCAAGCAAACCGTAACTTCCAGCGAACTTGCAAAAAAAGTCGGAAATACCAGCGCACAGGTTCGCCAGGACTTTTTTACCTGCGGCGGAGTTGAAAACTATCATCCGGATACTCTTAAAAATTGGCTTTCCGATCTTCTCGGTATCAATAAACACCACCATATGGTAGTAATCGGCGCCGGAAACCTTGGAAGAGCAATCATCAGTTTTAAAGATTTCAATACCGACGGATTTTTTATCGACGCTGTTTTCGATAACAATCTCATGTTCGACGGAATGCAGATTTGCGGGATCCCGATTCTTAACGTAACCTCTCTTGAAGATTACCTTGCAACAAACAAGGTGGATATAGTTGTAATCACAACACCTGCCGGAGTTGCGGAAGAAATCCTCGAAAAATCCATCAAAGGCGGCGTTAAAGGAATCTGGAACTTTGCCCCTGTCGATCTTCGTTCTTCCGATAAAATCGAAGTTCAGAACGTACATCTCAGCGACAGCCTTCTTACCCTTTCCTTCCGCATGAACGAAAAAGAACTTTATAAATAATTTAATAGAAAAAAGCCTGCCGGAAACGGCAGGCTTTTTTTATTTCATCAGTTCATCAATTTTGCTTTCGCCAAAAACTTCGATTTTGTTTTCCAAAAGAAGCTCCGCTGTTTTTCCAAAACCCGGAACCATTCCCCCATCAAATTTTCCGTTATGGATAGTTCCCGTTCCGCAAGAGGGGCTTCTTTCTTTAAGAAGAGCCTTCTTGCAGCCGAACATCTTTCCAAGGCGAAGAACTTCCTTTGCTCCGCGGATATATTCTTCGGTAACGTCTTTTCCGTTTTTGGTGATAACCTTTTCTCCGATTATTTCCGCCGGATCTCTTGGAGTGGAAAGTCCTCCCATAATTTCTGCACAGACCGGAATAAGATTATATTTTTCCATCAGCTTTTCCGCTTCCGGAAGAGGCTTGCTTTTTCCGTCATATCTGCATAAAACCCCAAGCAGACAGGCGCTTATCAGAAGATTTTCCATGGCTTCTCCTTTTTGAGCACGGTATTTTTTATTTTGAGCACGGTGCTCAAAACCTTGTTTTATTGTTTAAGCTTTTTTCTCTTTCATAAAGCATATCATTATATTTATTGGAAAGAACATGCGCTTTTTCTTTAATAACCGTTTTAAGCTTTACGCTTCCGGTTTTTGCGTTTTTATAGGCAAGAACAACGCCAAAAACAACCGGAACCATTCCGAATATCACCGCAAAAACAAACAGCGCTGTGCAGTAATCCTCCGTCAGCCTTGCGGCGTTTTCCCATTCCGGGAAAACGATTCCGTCAACTCTCATAGAGCGTTCTCCGAAGGAACCGATTATTTTTGCGATATTTCCTATGCTATAGCGCTTATCGACCTCTATGATACTGCAGTTTTCCGAGGGGAATTTTTCGTTAATAAGATTTATGGCATAGTTTTTAACCGGGTTCGGAAGAACCGCCTCATAACATTCTATTCCTGCGCCGGTTTCTTCCGCAAGCTTTTCAAAAGCCATATAAAGTCCGCCGTTTTCCGTTTTTGCGGCTTTGCTCGCAAAGTCAGAATCCGGTTCGATAACTCCGGCAACGATATATCTGCTTCCGTTAATAAGAAGCTCCATTCCGGCAACTTCCGTTGCACCAAAAAGGCTCCATGCAAGTTCCTTATCAATCACAACCTTATCTTTCATAAGGTCGCTTCCGCTGATATAATTTCCGCTTCGGAGATAAAAACTATGGAAGAAAAAGAAGTCTCCGCCAATTCCCGTTGCATTAACCGTTACAGAGCCTCTTTCCGTGGATGCTGTTACCATTCCGGTTCCGCTGTATGCATAGTTCCAGGCTTTTTCGCCTTCGTTATTTCCGATTTGCTGTATAAAACTTTCTTCTGCCGCTTTTTCAAAGGAATATACCGCGTTTTCATCGATTTTCTCATTAACGGGCATAAAACAGGATATATAAGCATACGAAAGTTCGTTTTCTCCCTGCCACTTTTTCGAAGAATCTATATGGTTGAGGGTGTTCGAAACCGCAAAATATCCAAAAACGCATAAAGCCGAAAGAAAAACAAGCCCAAGGTTAATAAGCACAGAAACCCTGTGTTTTTTAAGCCAGTCCATAATTTATCCCTCTGCCATGCGGACAAGCATACCCGGTTCTATGGGTGCGCTTGCGGTTGTTATAACATATTCGCCGTATCCGATTCCGGAAACTGCGGAGTTAACGTCATCGGAAGCGATAACCTGAACATCGACCCTCGTTGCGGTATATCTGTTGCCAAGAGGGCTGCTCTTTGTTGTGAGCACGAGCACGAAGCTTCCGTTGCTGTCGCTTCTGACGGCACTTTTCGGGACTATTGCGTCATAATTTCTGCTCTTCTGGCCGATGGAAATATCCACATTCATGCCGTCTTCGACGTCACCGGTAAGTTCAAAAACAAGGATTTTGTTTCTTCCGCCGCTTTGAGCATCATTCTTAATATCTTTGAGCACGGCTTTGATGTTGCTTCCCCACCAATAGGTGCTCACTTCTGCAGTATCGCCAATGGTAACTTTTTTTGCCTGTTCCGCAGTAACCGTTACTCCAAGAGAGTATCCTCTGTCCTGAAGTTCGATAACAGCAAGAGTGCTTCCTGCCTGTGCGGTTTCTCCTGCTTTGATATTAAGTTCTCTGATAACGCCGCCGACTTTTGCAACAACCTCGTTTTCTCCGTTTCCGCCGGAAAGTTCTGCAACAAGTTCGCGCTGTTTATCGATATCCTTCTTTTTATCCGCCATCTGGAGATCGTTTATTTTTTCTGCAACGTCGTCGGCTCTCATTCTTTCCTCAAGGTCATAAACAAGGTTGCTGAGGGTAAGCTGGCAGCTTTCGACCATCTCGAGAGCGGCTTCATAAGCTTCGCTGTTTGCGCTGTAATTTTCATAATTTTCTTTTGCGGTATTAAGCGCATCAAAAAGTTCGGCGGTTTTTGCCTTTGCGGATTCAAGAACATTCTCTTTTTCCGCCATATCGTTATAAAGATCGGTATATACGTTTTTAAGATTCTCGGACTCTTTTGCAAGGTCGATGAGAATTGCGTTATAATTTGCCATGGCCTCTGCCCAGGCATCTGCGGTGTTCTTTGCCTTTTCGTATGCTTCCGTATCGGAAGGATTTGTATTTGCAAGGATTTCCATAGCGGCTTTATAGTTTATTTCCGCTTCGGAATAGAGTTTTTCGTATGCGATTATCTCCGCAGAAAGAGCTTCGTCGCCGGTTAAGGAATTTATTTTTTCTGCGGCAATATCGTATTCGCTCTGTGCAGAAAGTTCTTCAAGAACCGCTTCATTATAGGCTTTTTCTGCCGCAGTAACTGCCGCCATGGAACCGGTTACGGTCGGTTTAAGCTCTGATGCCTTTTCCTTTGCTTTTTTAAGAGCCTCTCTTGCGGCATCAATAGCCTGTTTTTCGCTGCGATAGTTTTCTTCCGCAATGCTCAGAAGTTCTATCTGATATGCAAGTTCCATATCCTCGAGAGTTTCTCTTGCCATATCAAGTTCTGAGCTGTCGCCCGCTCCAAGAATAAAAAGAACGTCGCCGGCATTAACGGTGTCTCCGACTTTTACACAGACAGTATCTATTTTTCTGCTCTGCTCGGTTTCAACAATATATTCCTCGTTTACAGAAACCGTTCCGCTTCCGCGGATTTTTTCATTGATGCTTCCGCTCATAACATATTGTGTGGAAACCTCGGGAAGAGAATAGTTCATAATTGTATTCGAGAAAAAGGTCAGCACAAGCATAACGCTGAGAAATATAATCGCGGCGTTTTTAACCCATTCTCTTTTTTTGACTTTTTCTTCTGTCATAGTGATTATCCTTTCACCGAGCCCTGATGTGCAATACCTTCAACAAGGTATTCCTCTCCGTGGAGGAAGAGAAGGAGCGTCGGAATCATATATATTGTTGCAACGGCAAAAGCAATGCCAACTTCGCCTGCATTGATTTGCGAAAGATATACGGATAGGGGCTGCTGTGATGCGTCCTGGAGGAGGATTATGGGCTGTTCAACCATATTCCAGTAATCTATGAACACCAGAATCGCGATGGAATATAAAGCGCTTCTGCATTGGGGAAGGCATATCCTTGTGAATATCTGCCATTCCCCTGCTCCGTCGAGTTTTGCCGCCTCGATAAGGGATTTTGGAATTCTGCGCATAAATTTAGTAAGCAGAAAAACAGAAAACGGAGCAAACATTCCGGGAAAAATTATTGCCCAGCGCGTATTGAGGATACCGACCCATTCGCTTACAAGATAGTTCGGAACCAACGTTACCTGATAGGGCATAAGCATCAGAATAACATAGAAAAAGAACATAAAGCTCCTGAATTTTCCTCTCCATCTTGTAAAACCGTATGCGGCAAGAGCCGCTGTTCCAACCTGCAAAAGGACTATCGGAACAACAAGGATAACGGAGTTCCAGAACTTAAAAAGATAATCCGGGCTTTTTATAAGCGCCGTTATGTACTGTGAAAAACTCACCTTATCCGGAATAAACTTAAGGGTTACGGAATCGGAAATATATGTTTTTACGTCGCTTGTGATATTTGAAAAAATCATTCCGTAGTTTGCATTAAGTTCGCTTTGCTCCATAAAGGAGTTCGATATGGTGAGCACTGTCGGCATCAGGAATAAAAACGCAAAAACCGCAGAAATTATGAACATGGAAAATCTTCCGAAATATTTTTTCTTTTTCATCAGCCTTCCACATCCTTTCCAAAAGCGTCCTCGATTCTGAAAAGAACCGCTATAATAACAACCATGGCTATGGCCATCAAAACCGCCGCGGCAGAAAGCTTTTGATAATCCAGAGATTCAAAGGTGTTGTTCATAAAATGCTGCAGCATATAAAGCCTTTCAATCGGATATTCCCCGGTAAGAAGATATATCTCTCTGAACACCTTAAAAGAGTTTATCATGGAAAGAATCGTAACAAAAAGAACCGTCGGAGAAAGATATCGAAGCTTTATTGCAAAGAATTTATAGAAGGAAGAAGAACCTTCAACCTCCGCAGCTTCAAGAAGCTCCCTTGGAATATTCGCCAGCGCCGCCATGAAAAGAATCATATTATATCCAAGGTTCTTCCAAAGATAGAGGATAACGATTACACCAAGAGCCCATTCCGATTTAAGCCAATCTATCTTCTCTGCGCCAAAATTCATCAGAATCTCGTTCATAACGCCGTTGTTATGAAAAAGAACCTGCCATATAAGAACAACCGAAGCAACCGGAACCATCATCGGGCTGAGAAAAAAGGTTCTGAACTGGCTTTTAAGCGGTATTTTCTCCTCAAGCATCAGCGCAAGACCAAGAGAAAGTATTACAGCAAGAGGAACGGAAATTATCGAAAAATCGACGGTGTTTTTAACCGCAATTTTAAAAGCCGCATTGCCCAAAACGTTTTCAAAATTTTGGAGAAAAACAAATTCCGGATTAAGCGGACTTCTTATTACGGAATAATATACAACTACCAGAAACGGAAGTATAAAAAACACCGTAACGCCGAGAACGCTCGGCCCAAGGAACATCCAGCTTTGGATGATATCCTTTGTTTTTGCGTTAAGACCGAGCGCATATTCTCTTATTGTTTTTTTCTCTTTTGCTTTTTTATCGCTGTTCGTTAACATAGAGGTTTACCCTGCTCTGAATATATTCCGCAGTTTGCTCTGCGGTTCTTTCGCCATTAAAGAAATATTCGATTTCTTCGTTTACTATGTTCATAACGCTTTCGTCATAGCGGGAGATTTTTGTGGTGCTGTTAATAAGCTCCATGATTACGTTATATTCATATTCGGTCATGGCATATATCGGATATTCATAATAACTGGTTCCGTTTTCGAGCCAGCCGTAATCCTTCGGAAGCTCATGCCAGCCCTGTTCATTAACCTGACCTTTAGCAAAATCCGGAAGAACAAGTTTAAATCCGTCGTCTTCTTTTTCCGGTGCTTCAGCTTCCGGGGTTTCGCCGTAAACAACATCGCCGCCAACGATTACATCACTTTCACCGGACATATTATTTTCAACAACGTCCTGGGGAACATAGAATTCATCAAATTCCGGAGTCATCTGTGCTTCCATCATATTATCAAAAACTTTTTTGTTGGTGGAAAGTCTGTCGCCGTTATTTTCGGTCTGATATTCTTCAGAAAGAATCTCGCTTATAAAATCCCATACAACTTCTTTGTGCTCGCTGGTTGCGGACATTGCATATCCAAAACCGCTGTTGAAGTTAAAGGTTGTTCCTGTTCCCTCGTTGGTAGGAAGACCGACAAAAGAGGCGTTTTCTCCAAGAACATAAAGAACTCTGGATCTTACGTTGTTGAGATAATAGATATTTACGTTGGAAAGGAGCTGTTCGCCTTTTGCAACTTTTACTATTTCGTCATAGTAATAATAGTAACCATCATAGTCGCTGTAATCATATTCCAGAGGGAAGTTTTCTGTAAATTTAAGGATATCAATAAATTCCTGGGTATTGAAATAACATTCGCCTTTTTCCCAGTTTACAAAATTTCCTACATTGTTTTCAAAAAGAAGATAGAATGCATCAGCTTTTGTATATCCATCCGCAAAAACCGTTGCTCCTTCCGGAAGTTTTGCATAGGCTTCTTTAAAATCATTGAAAGTCCAGCTGGAACCGTCGCCAACTGCGTTTTTGTGTCCGACATAGGTTGTGATCCTGAATGTGGGATAAATCTCATAGAGTTTTCCCTCGTCGTTCATAAGAGCATTGAAAACCGGCTCAACAAGATTTTCCCAACCGATATCTCTTTCGATATAGGGAACAAGGTCTTCAAAAACACCTTTTCCGGCGAATTTATCCATGGGCATGTTTCCGGTTATAAAGATATCCGGAATGTTTCCGCTGATGATTTCCGTATTAAGTTTTGTAAGACCATAGGGGTCTTCCGTTGTAGAAAATTCGGAATAATCCGTAACGCGGATTCTGTATTCCTGGTTGGTTCGGTTAAATTCGAGCACATCTTCTTTTGCGGTGTAATCAATATATACCGCAGCAAGAGTGATGATTTTCTTTTCCGGAAGCTCCGCAGAAGGAGTTTTCTTAAGTTTTATAACGCTATAGGTTGTTCCGTTTTCTCCCCATTTTTCTTCAATGGTGATGATGTTTTCTTCATCAAGAACAAAAACTCTCTCCGGATATACATAGTTGGAATCTATGTCGGAATCCATCCAGTCAAGAATTTTTACAGGTTCGCTGTCGCCGACATTCATACCCATAAGTCCTGTTCCGTTTCCGGTTGCCATAATAACGTCATAAACGCCGTTTCCGCCGTTTAAAGACCAGACATTCTGTCCGAGGGAATAGGTTTCTCCGAATCCTTTTTTGGAATCGTCTATAACCTTAAGTTCCAAGGATTCTTCGCCCCAGATTGCTGCGGTAACTTTTCCGTCTTTAAGTTTTATCATGCCGTAGCTTCCGGTTTCGCTTATATCGATGCTGTAAAGTTCATTAAAATCAGGGTCATAAACTTTGATCTGGTCCCAGGAAGCGATATACCAATTTCCGTTATCGCCGACGGTATAATAGCTGGGATAGAAATAATTTTCGGAGCTGTTGATGTTTTCGATGGAATAGAAAATCTTCTCTTCACCGAGAGTTCCGTCCGGATTCAGCATTCTGATAATAAAATCCGT
>JAFYOZ010000045.1 GCA_017547705.1 Oscillospiraceae bacterium | reverse complement strand
GAGCTGTGTGGATGCTGCTGCTGAATACGGATTTGGATACGACCTTGAAGCCGGTGCAAATATCGCAGGCTTCAAAAAAGTTGCCGAAGCAATGATTGCCCAGGGCGTTGCATACTGATAAAGTTAAAAACTCCGCTGTTATCAGCGGAGTTTTTTTGATGAATTTTTAATTAAAATTTTCTTAAATCGAAAAAATACCCCCAAAAACGCCAAAAATGTGTATCTTCCATAAAATAAAAGCCATATTTATGTGACAAATTCCGAGCGCATAAGTTTGCAATATACTGTAAAATAATGTAAGATAAGCATATTGGAAATATATTCCAACTATATAATATATATACAATATTATATAGAACAAAATCGGAGGGGATATGGAGTTGGAAGAAAAGCAGATAAATCCGGAATATAAGGTTGTTTTATCATCCGGAAAATTTGGTATTGAGGGAACCGAAAAAACAACAGGAGAAAAGGTTTTGATAAACGGAATCTCGGAAGATGAGAAAAAGGTATCAAAATTCGCAGAAATGCTGAACAAATATAAAGTATCCGTACATCATGCGGAAGATGTTATTTTCGATAAAATAAATGAATTTCTGTTTAGATAAAAAAAGAGGGCTGTTCTTATGAACGGCCCTCTTTTTTTAAAGTCGGATGTTTTTAAATCTGTTGATAACAAGTCCGGAAACAATTCCGATTATAACGCCTGTTACAGTACCGGTGATGATAAGAACCGGAAGATAAAGCGCAATCTGCTCTGTTCCAAGAAGGATAACAGCCATGATTATCTGTCCGACGTTATGCATAATGCCGCCGGCAACGGATACTCCGATGACAGAAAATTTGTCTGTCTTTTTAAGTATACACATAACAGAAAGAGAAAGCACCGCACCTGCAAGGCTATACCACATAGCCATAACGTTGCTGAAAAGAAGGGATACAAGAATAACCCTGATTGCAGAAACAAGAACGGCGTCTTTCATGCTGAATTTATAGAGCACGAAAATAATAACTATATTTGCAAGACCCATTTTGATTCCCGGAACCGCAAAGGAAAGGGGAACAAGAGCCTCTATATACGACATTATCATCGCAAGGGCAATAGTAAGCCCAAGCATAGCAACTTTTTTTGTTTTCATAGATTCCTTTTAAGATACAAAGTCAAAGTCGGCTTCTTCTTCGCCGTCGATGGTGATAACTGTTTTATTGGGAAGACAGGTGATTGCTTCGCCGGTTTTGCTGATAGCGCGCTGATCAACACAAACATGGTCCGGACAGGAAGCTTCGGTTATATCTGCCTTTCCGTCCTTGATGATAAGGATATTGTATCCGCCGTTTTCGGATTCGAGACGGATTTCGGCGTCGGTATCCAAAGGATATTTCGCTGTTTCAACGCCGTTAACGGTAACAACGGCAAAAGCGCCGTCGCTTTTCATAAGCTCTGTAAAAAGCCAGATTCCTGCGGCGGCAATGATAACTGCGGCGGCAAGAATGATGTCGTTTCTGAGTTTTTTATCTTTAAACATATCCATATAATTTGTTCAAACGCTCCGCCGCATTTTGCGGCGGAGCGTTTTTCCTTTTTTTGAAAAAGATTTGCCGAATTATGCTTTAAGCATTTCTAGGCAGCCAACAGGGCAATCCTCAACACATTTGCCGCAGCCGATGCATTTATCATAATCGATGGATGCAAGAGCGTTAACAACAGTGATTGCTTCTGCCGGGCAGTTTTTCTGGCATTTCATGCAACCGATACAACCGTTTTTGCATTCTTTGCGAACAACTGCGCCTTTTTCGTGGTTGGAGCAGGTGATGACTGCTTTTTCTTTTTTAGGAACAATAGAAATAAGGTGGTTGGGGCATTTTGCTACGCAAAGACCGCAACCTGCGCATTTTCTGGGATCAACTTTTGCAACGCCGTCAACAATGCAGATTGCATCGTTATCACAAACGGTTGCACAGTCGCCGCAACCAAGGCAGCCATAGAGGCAAGCACCTTTTCCGCCATAGAGCATTTTTGCAGCGGCGCAGGAGTTAAGTCCCTGATAAATTTCTTTGTAAACCTGTTTGTTGCAATCACCGCCGCAATGAACAAAAGCGGTAACGGGCTCTGCTGCCTCAGCTTCAACGCCGAGAATTTCGCAGATTGCTTTGGTGGTTTCTTCACCGCCAGGGCGGCAAAGATTTGCGGGGATATCGGAATTTTCGGCAAGAGCTTTTGCATAAGCATCACAACCGGAATATCCGCAGGCTCCGCAGTTAGCACCGGGAAGACAGTCGCGGACTTCGCCTTCAACCGGATTTACTTTAACTCCCATGAAATGAGATGCAAGGACAAGAAGAAGGGAACATGCAAGACCAATTCCTGCTACAACAAGTGCAGCGGTAATAATAACATCAGTCATCTTTTAATATCTCCTTAAGCGAAGAGTTTATCAATAATACCGCCGAATCCCATGAATGCAACGGAAACGATGGAAGCGGCAACAAGGGTGATCGGAATACCTTTAAAGCATTCGGGAGCATCGGATTCTTCAAGACGGCTTCTTACACCGGCGAAGAGCCACATTGCAAGAAGGAAGCCAAGGCCGCAACCGAGGGAGCTTACCATGGATTCGATAAAGGTGTATTCATCGGTGATGTTGTTGATGGTAACACCAAGAACTGCGCAGTTGGTGGTGATAAGGGGAAGATATACACCAAGGGATTTGTGCAGTGCAGGGATGAACTTTTTGAGGAAGATCTCTACGAACTGAACAAGAGCAGCAATTACAAGGATGAACACGATGGTCTGAAGATATGCAAGACCGTTAGGTGCAAGAAGGTAGGTGTAGATGGGCCAGGTTGCTGCGGTTGCAACAAGCATTACGAAGATAACGGAAAGACCCATGCCAACAGCCTGATCGGATTTTTTGGAAACGCCAAGGAAGGGGCAGATTCCGAGGAACTTGTTAAGAACATAGTTGTTAACAAGAATTGCACTCATAAGAATGATAAGAAGTTCTTTCATTATTTAGTCTCCTCCTTTTCCTCAGTTTCACAGCTTGCTTTGTTGCAAGCAGCAGCGTTGGGGCAGCCTTCGCAGGAGAACTCGGTCTTCTTGGATTTTCCGGAGAAGAATTTGTTAACAAGAGCGATAAGGCAGCCGAATACAAGGAAGCCGCCGGGAGCAGCAGTTACGATGGAAATTGCATAGGGTTTAAGAGCGGTAAGCTCAATTCCTGCCCAGGTGCCTGCACCGATAACTTCACGGATAGAACCCATGAGAACGAGTGCAAGGGTGAAGCCAAGGCCCATGCCGATGCCGTCGAGAGCGGAATCGATGATTCCGTTTTTGCGTGCAAACATTTCTGCGCGGCCAAGGATGATGCAGTTAACAACGATAAGTGCAAGATATACGCCGAGCATATCGTAAAGATCCGGGAAATATGCCTGCATAAGCATCTGAACAACGGATACGAAACCTGCGATAACAACGATATAGCAAGGAATACGAACTTTATCCGGAACAGCTTTGCGGAGTGCGGAAATTACGATGTTGGAGCAGATAAGAACTGCGGTTGCTGCAATACCCATTGCAACAGCGGAGATAACTCCGGTGGTGGTTGCAAGAGCAGGGCAGGTACCGAGAAGAAGAACGAGAACGGGGTTCTCTTTAATAATACCTTTAAGAAGAATACCTAATTTTTTCATTATGCAACAACCTCCTTGATGAGATTGAGAGCAGCGAAAGCACTGCGGAAGTTGCTTGCAACTGCATTAGCGGTCATGGTTGCACCGGAAACAATGGTCATATCATCAGAATAGGTTCCTTCGGTAAGGCCGTAGAACTGAGAGAGATATGCGCTTGTATCAGTAAGCTGATGTTCGGAATAATATTCTCCATGGAGAATAAGTTCGGTGTAAGTTTTGTAGATAACAACTTCGCCGTTTTCGTTGAAGATTACAGCCATCTTCATGGTTTCGTCTGCATAAGCGATAGGACCGGTAATTACTGCGTAAAGGTTTTCTTCGCCAACGGTTACGGTGAATGCAGCCATAACGTCAGTGAAGATGTTAAGACCTTCAACAGGAGTTACAACAGCGCCTTCTTCTACGAGAGCGGTGATTGCAGTGGTGTTTGCTTCAAGGTTTTCGGTTGCAATTGCAGGAGCAGCAGCAACAGCAGCAGCAACAGCGTCGGTTGCGGTTGCGGTAACGTCGTTGCCTTCAAGGTCAAATGCCTGTGCAACGCCGAATGCGTTAACACCAACAACAACTTTGCCTGCATCGCTTTCAACAACATAAAGATAACCGGAGTTATTTTTTGCTCTGTAAGCTTCAACAATAGGAGCGGAAAGACCTTCAACAGGGGTGGTGATGTGTTTGCCAAGGCTGTTGAATGCGCCGGGAAGTGCAAGAGGCATTACCTCAGCGATAAGCTGTTCTTCGCTCTTCTGTCCTGCTGCAACGAGATTGTTTTCAACAAGAACGGTGAAAGCATCAGCAACAGCGTTTTTGAATGCGGAAGAGGAGAAGGTGGTGCCTGCAACGGTATCAACACCGCCGAGAGCAGAGTCCTGACCGATATAGGTTGCAGGATAATCTGCACCGAAGTCTTTGGATTCATAATAACCGGTAAGAAGGATGTTGGAGATTTTGCCGTCTGCACCGATTGCAACGGTAATGCCCATTTCGTCAGAGGAGAACTGGGTGGTGGTACCGAGAATCATAACGTGACCAAGTCCGGAGGTTTCTGCATGAACTTCTTTAACGGTTGCAGGAAGTTCGCCAAGAGTATCGGTGATGTTTTCAAAACCGGTAGCTTCGGGCATTACCTGAAGAAGAGAGCCGCTTGCTTTTGCAGCTTTGTTTGCGGCAATAATGGGTTCGGTTACATAGTTGGTGACAGCAAGAAGGATTGCAACAACAAGGCAGATAGCAGTCAGAACGACTACGCTTTTAATGTTTTCTTTCATGCTTTAACACCTCCAAACGGTTTTTTCATGGTCCATTTATCAATATAAGGATTGAGGATGTTCATGAAGAGAATAGAGAAGGAAACGCCTTCCGGATAGCTTCCGTAGAAACGGATTGCGGTGGTGATAACTGCACAACCAAGAGCAAAGATGATTTTACCTTTTGCGGTGGAAGGAGAAGTTACATAGTCGGTTGCCATGAAGATAGCGCCGATGAAGGTACCGCCGGAAAGAGTGTAATAAAGAGCGGTGGTTACATCACCGGTGATTGCGAATGCAAAAGCAAAAACAGCGCCGATGAAAACAACCGGAGTATGCCAGGTGATTACTTTGCGAACTACGAGGTAAACGCCGCCGATTGCAAGAGCAAGAGCAGAGGTTTCACCAAGAGCACCGCCGCGAACACCAAGGAGCATATCCATGAGGGAAGCCTCGGGAAGAACTCCGTTAGGAAGTACAGAAAGGGGAGTTGCGTATGTAACAACGTCAACGGTTTCTGCGATAGCCATGGGAGGAACAGCAGCAGCCATAGTACCGGTGAATGCGATGAGCATTACAACACGAGCAGTGATTGCAGGGTTAGCAAAGTTGCAGCCAAGTCCGCCGAAGAGGCATTTTACAATGATGATTGCGATGAAGGAACCAACAACTGCCTGCCAGATAGGAAGAGTGGAAGGAACGTTCATTGCAAGAAGAAGACCGGTAACTACTGCAGAAAAATCGCCGACAGTGGTGGGGCGTTTGCAGAGTTTGGTGAAAAGGAATTCGAAAACAACGCAGGAAGCTACGCAAACTGCGCAAAGGATTGCTGCGTTAAGTCCGAAGATGAAGCAACCTGCGATTGCAGCAGGAAGAAGTGCGATTACAACGTCGAGCATGACGTTGGAAGTGGTTCTTTTTCCGTGAACGTGAGGAGATACGGAAACAATAAGATTATTTTCCATTATTTGCTTTCCTCCTCTTTCTTTTTCTGTTCAGCAAGCTTGGTCTGATAAGTACGAAGCTCTGCTTTTGCAAGTTTGTTTCTGTGAACGATCATACGGTGTGCAGGGCATACGAATACGCAAGCGCCGCATTCCATGCAGATGTTAACTTTGGTTTTTGCAATCTCTGCGCCGTCGCCGGATGCAAGAGCTTTTGCGATTGCAGGCGGGTTAAGGTTAAGCGGGCAGTGGTTGATGCAGTTGCCGCAGCGGATGCAAGCGGTTTCGTTAGGAAGGGTTGCATCTTTTTTGTTGAATGCAAGGATTGCGTTGGTGTTCTTGAGGATGGGCTCATCAAGAGAAGGAACAGCAATACCCATCATCGGGCCGCCATACATAACTTTTCTGGGCTCTTCTTTGAATCCGCCGCAGAAATCGAATACGTCTTTCATGGAAGTACCGATAGGTGCGATTACGTTTTTGGGAGTTGCTACAGCAGAACCGTCAACAGTAAGGCATTTCTCTACGAGAGGCATACCGGTTCTTACATATTCTGCAATGCATGCAAGGGTGGTAACGTTCATTACGATGCAGCCGACATCGAGAGGAAGTTTGCCTTCCGGAACGGTTTTGCCGGTGGTATTGTAAATAAGAACTTTTTCACCGCCCTGGGGGTATGCAGCAGGCATGGGTTTAACAACGATGGCGCTGTCTTTTTTAGAAAGCTCCTGCATTGCTTTGATTGCCTGGGGTTTGTTATCTTCGATACCGATGATAACTTTCTTTACGCCAAGATATTTTTCAAGAAGCTGGATACCTTCAAAAATATCTTCTGCTCTGTCGGTCATGGTAAGGGTATCAGCAGTGATATAGGGTTCGCATTCTGCACCGTTAAGTACAACTTCCTGAACCATGGAAAGGTCTTTAACAGAAAGTTTTACAAAGGTGGGGAAGCCTGCGCCGCCAAGACCAACAATACCGCTTGCACGAACAGCTGCTACAAATTCTTCATAATTAGTAACAGTAGGGGGAACAACGCTCTCATGATTACGCATTTCGCCGTCGGATTCGATGGTGATTGCGGTCATGGTACCGCCGTTGCTATTAGCCATGGTATCGATCTTTTTAACAGTACCGGAAACGGAAGCATGAACAGGTGCGGAAATAAATCCGACAGCTTCACCGATTACCTGACCGACGCCAACGGTATCCCCAACGTTAACAACGGGCTTTGCGGGAGCACCGATGTGCTGTGCCATGGGGATAACAACAGTTTTCGGGATGGGCATACGTTCCGGATGGCAGTCAGCAGTATGCTTTCTGTGAGGAACATGAACACCCTTAATGCCGAAAAGGGACATGGACAAAAACCTCTTTTCTATTTATGCGTTCTTTGGTTTGTTTATTTTTTGACGTTATATAGTCAATCTAAACCGAGTATATTATATTACAACATTATAATAAAAGTCAATGCAAAAACCGACGATATCTTACATTTTAATGTGTAATTTTTTGGCGTCATTTACAAAAACATCACACTGTTTTTGTAGCAAAAGACGAAAATGAATGAAAATTAGTGCAACTTGAAAAAAACTTGTCATAAATTGAGGAAAATTTATGTTATTTTACGATAAATTGTTAACATCATGCTTGACAAAACGCTTTTCTGTGACTATAATATATGCTGAATTACGGCGCAAAGCTGTAATAATAAAAAAAGAAAAAAATTGAAAGTTGGGAGTATTTATTATGAAAAAACTTCTCGCAATGCTTCTCGCTCTCGTTATGGTTCTCTCCTTCGCAGCATGCGCACAGGACGAACCCGTAGTTGACGAGCCCGTAGTAGACGAACCCGTAGCAGACGAACCCGTTGAAGAACCCGTTGAAGAAACCGCAACCTACACCCTTGGTCTTGGTGTTGTTGTTGAACAGACCACTGGCGAAAAAGCACAGGTTGATGCAACCTTTGCTGCAGTAGTTCTCGACGCTGAAGGCGTTATCGTTGCTGTTGACCTCGACGTTGCACAGTCCAAAGGCGTTAAAAACGACGCTGGCCTCTACACCGCTGAAGGTTTCGACAACAGAACCAAAACCGAAAAAGGCCCTGACTATGGCATGACCGTTGCATCTCCTATCGGTGCAGAATGGGATGCTCAGATGGCTGCATTCGAAGCATGGGCAATCGGCAAAACTGTTGATTACATCGCTGCTGTTGAACTCGTAGAATCCAACGGCCACCTCGTAGCTGCAAACGAAGCTGACCTCTATGCAGGCTGCACCATGCAGATCACTGCTTTCCAGGAAGCTCTTGTTGACGCTGCAAACAACACTGTTGAATTCACTGCTGACACCTTCACCCTTGGTCTTGGTGTTGTAACTTCCTGCTCTGTTGCTGAAGCAACCGCAGAAAAAGATGGTTCCATCCAGATGTACACCGACGTAGCAGCTGTTGTTGTTGCTGAAGACGGCACCGTTATCGCTGCTCGCCTCGATGCAATCCAGCCCAAAATCAACCTTCTCCTCGATGGCACCACCACCGGTATCGAAGACCTCAGATCCAAATATGCTAAGAAAGAAGACTACGGCATGACCGTTGCATCTCCTATCGGCGCTGAATGGTACGTACAGGCTGACGCATACTGCGCATACCTCGTAGGCAGAACTGCTGCTGATCTCGAAGCTATCGAACTCGTAGAGCACAACAACCACCTCGTAGCTCTTAACGAAGCTGATCTCTACGCTGGCTGCACCATGCAGGTTAACTCCTACATCGAAGCAACCGTTAAAGCAATCGGCTACGCTGACTAATTCTTAATTAGTTGCAAAATATAAAGGGGGATTTTTAATCCCCCTTTTATTTTTATATTGCAAAGAATTGTGAAATATGTAAAACTATAATAAGAACGCTTTGTTATAATAAAACGCTGTTATTATAGTTTTATAGAGATTTATCAAGGAGGATAAAAATGAAGAAATTTCTTTCCGTTTTATTGGCTGTGCTCATGGTGCTCGGAATTTCAGGCTGTGCTCAAACTGAATCGGAACGCGAAAAACAGAAGTTTACAAAAACTTATATAGATTATTTTGATACTGCTTCCGTAATCGTCGGCTATGATTATTCCCAGGAAGAATTCGACGAAAAATGCGTAATAATTGAAGAACAGCTTAAACATTTTCATGAACTTTACGATATTTATAATAAATATGAGGGAGTAAACAATGTTTATACCCTTAATAACGAAGCCGGAAAAGCTCCTGTTGTAGTTGATGCGGATATCATCGCTCTTTTTGAATTTTGCAGAGAGATGTATGACCTTACCGGCGGAAAAACCAATTACGCCATGGGAAGCGTGCTCAGCATCTGGCATCGCTATCGCGAAGACGGAAACTATGATTATTTCAGCGCAGAGGTTCCTCCTATGGAGATGCTCGAGAATGCTTCCGCCCATTGCAATATAGATGACATAATCATCGATAAAGAAAACAGCACCGTTTTCTTTGCAGATCCGGACATGAAAGTTGACGTTGGCGCTATCGGAAAAGGCTATGCAACAGAGCGCATTGCCCAGCAGCTTGAAGAAATGGGTGTAAATAACTATACTCTCAATATCGGCGGAAATATTCGTACTCTTGGCAGCAAAGCTGACGGTACAGGCTGGGTTGCCGGAATCCAGAACCCGGATCTTACCTCCGAGCAGACCTTTCTGCTCAAGGTCGCTTTCAGCGATTTAGCCCTTGTAACAAGCGGCTCCTATCAGCGTTATTACTACGTTGGCGAAACAAAATATCACCATATAATCGACCCCGAAACCCTTTTCCCGAAGGATACCTTTGCGGCAGTTTCCATCCTCACTCCCAACTCCGGAGTTGCGGATGCAGTTTCCACCGCATGCTTTAACCTCACTCTTGAAGAGGGCATGGCTCTTATCGAATCCATGGAAAACACAGAAGCTATGTGGGTCGAACCGGATGGAACGATACATTATTCCTCCGGTTTCGAGGCTTTTATCCAGCCGGAAGAATAAACGAAAAACCCGTGCTCAAAATTTGAGCACGGGTTTTTATATAAATTAAAAAAGATTATATTATTTTACTGTGATTTGTGATAAAATATCAGTATTAAAGAAAAGGAGAGATTAATCTGCAATATATAATAACCTTTCTCGAGGGTATAATCTCGTTTATTTCACCGTGCATGCTTCCGATGCTTCCCATATATGTTTCATATTTTGCCGGAGGTGCCGATAAAAAAGAAAGCGTGCTCAAAAGAGCTTTCTGCTTCGTGCTCGGATTTACGACGGTTTTTTGCGCCCTTGGAATTTTTGCCGGAACGCTTGGTTCCTTTCTTATAAAGTATGAAACGGCGGTAAATATCATAACCGGTTTGGTTGTCGTTTTCTTTGGACTTTGCTATCTCGAAGTGATAAATCTTCCGTTTTTTAAAGGAATTCAGAATTTCAGAAAAGGGGAGGGAGCTTTATCCTCTTTCGTTTTTGGAATAATCTATTCAGTAAGCCTTACCCCTTGTGTCGGAGCATTTCTCGGTTCTGCGCTGATGCTTGCATCAAATTCAAAAACTGCGATGCAGGGTTTCTTGCTCCTTTTGGTTTATTCAGTGGGCCTCGGTGTTCCATTTATAATTTCCGCTGTGTTATTGAACCAGCTTTCCGGTGCTTTTGATTTTATCAAAAAGAATTATAACATCATCAATAAAATTTGCGGAGCGTTCCTTATCATAGTCGGCGTTTCCATGATGTTCGGTTTTCTCAATGCTCTGCTTTCGCTCTTTTCATAAAGGAGGTATAAGATGAAAAACAAAAAACTCGTTATCCTTGCTGTTTTGGCTGTTTTGATTTTTACGGCAGCGTTTATCGGATATGATTATCTTACAAAAAATTATCAACCAGAAGGGGAGAACCCCTCTTCGGAGGTATCTGAACCGGAAGTCACAGAAACAGAAGATGTTTCTGAATCTTCTGAACCGGAGGAAGAAGTGATAATGGCTCCGGATTTTATCGTTTATGATGCAGAAGGAAACGAGGTAAACCTTTCCGATTTCTCCGGTAAGCCCGTTGTAATCAATTTTTGGGCAACCTGGTGCGGATATTGCGTAAGTGAAATGCCGTCCTTCGAAAAAGCGTATGCAGAATATGGCGATGAGGTTGCTTTTATGATGATAAACGTAACCGATGGCCAGAGAGAAACAAAAGAATCCGCCATGGAGTTTCTTACGGAAAACGGATATACCTTCCCGGTCTATTATGACGAAGATCTTTCTGCAACCATGGCTTATGGCGCATGGTCACTTCCTGCAACAGGATTTATTACAGAAAGCGGAGTTTTCCTTGGTGGAAAGCTTGGCGCTATGTCTGAAGAAGTGCTTTATAGCTATATAGAAGTTCTTCTTGCTGCCGAATAATTGGCATAAAAAAAGCGCCCCTTGGCGCAAACATACACAAATGAAATGACCCTTGAATTATCGCATCTTTCACCTACGATAAAACAAGGGTCATCTCTGTTCAATTTTAGTATCTAACATCATTTTGACCTCTCTTTCTACTGAATAGAACCCGCTGTCTTTGGTAATGTTCCTTTTCCGACTCGCTTTTACTTCTTAGCCTATTAAATAAAACGCGTTAATCAAAAGTTGGGACTTTGTTTATCTCGGAAAAGATTTTTCCAAAGGTGGTAACGGTTTTTCCTCTGAAAGCTCATATAAGATTTAGCTTTCGGTGATTATTTGTACATCGGTATCACCCTTTCTGTGATTTAAATATACCACCTTTTTTAATACTTTTCAAGCCGCAATATTATACTAAGTTAAAGCGCTGAAGTTATGCAAAACACAGAAATGTATAAAAAACCATTGACATTGGATAAAAATAAGAGTATATTAAAAATGTTGGGCGGCCAAAAATGGCCGTCTTTTTATTTTTATCTATTTTTTGCATAAAAAAAGCGCCCATTGGCGCAACCATATATAAATGAAATGACCCTTGAATTATCGCATCTTTCACCTACGATAAAGCAAGGGTCATCTCTGTTCGATTTTAGTATCTAACATCATTTTAACCTCTCTTTCTTCAGATTCAGATATTCTTACTGCTGCCTTCGTATGTCAAGCTCTGTTCCTATAGCACTTCTTTTTTTCTTCTTTTCCCCTTAAGCGGGTTGATCTTGATGCGGAACGTTTTTCCGAAGGTCAGCTTTTCCGGATTTTTTTGTTTTCCTACTCTATCTATTAAATCCGGATTGAGGATGTTATCTGTTCATCGGGTATCATCCTTTCTGTGGTTTAAATATACCACTGATGAGGCCAAATTTCAATTCCCAAATCCGCACGAAAATCCCTGTGAATAATTATGCATAACATAGAAAATTGTTAACAATGCAATAAAACTGTTGACATATATTAATATTTTTGGTATATTTGATATGTTGTCCGGCGATTCGCCGGCTTTTTTTATTTTATAATAAAAAAAGCGCCCAACGGCGCAAACCCTATAAAAATGAAATAACCCTTGATCTGCTGTATCTTTCACCTACAAGCAGTCAAGGGTTATTTCTGTGAACTCTTAAAGTCTAGCATATTTCAACCTCTCTTTCTTTTTATTCCGAAGCCTTCGTATCACCATAAAGTGTTCCTAAAAATCCTCTAACAGCTTAACTTTTTAAATTGGAACTTGTTCTTACGCCGAAGGTCATCGGTCAGATTCTAAGATTCGTTTGAATCTTATTTCTTATTTGTACATCGGGTATCATCCTTTCTGTGATTTAAATATACCACCTTTATTTCATATTTTCAAT
This sequence comes from Oscillospiraceae bacterium, assembly GCA_017547705.1. Classification (GTDB taxonomy): domain Bacteria; phylum Bacillota; class Clostridia; order Oscillospirales; family Ruminococcaceae; genus UMGS1668. The sequence continues at coordinate 980 of JAFYOZ010000045.1, read as the reverse complement.
ACGCAATACCGCACGAAAATGCTTTGTTTTTGTTGTATAAATCTTATAAAAATATCATATAATTGTGGAAAATACTTGACATATATTCCATAAAGCGATATATTAGTATTGTTGGGTCGGCGTTTGCCGACCCTTTTTATATAACAAAAACCCCGCCGAAAATTTCGGCGGGGTCATCTGGCAACAGTTGATAATAATGATACGGTTTCATATGGTTTCATAAGGGTTGCATCGGAGTTGCAACCCTCATGAAAAGAATTCGACAAATTGGAATTTGTCACTCTGCAATAAAAAATGATGGCATAAGATTATTGTGTGGATAAGATGCAATTACTGATTCTATGTATTCTTCAATTTCCAATAGGGACTTATTTTCTAAGCCAATTTCATGAATATATGTTTCTGCATACATATATTCAGGATTGGTGGCATCTTTATATCCTCCACCACCGAGTGAATTTACCTGCTCATCGATACGGACATATTCAAACCACAAAATTTCCTCTACATAGCTACCTTGTGAATAAAGTAATTCTAAGAACTCCTTCCAATTTGCAAATATGTAGTCAGCACATAATTTGTGTTTTTCAATATATTCAAGCACATCTTTTGATAGCATGTTATCACCCCTACAATATAAAGATAATTAACTGTTAGACAAATTCAAGTTTGTCTAACTAATTATAACATAGTTAGGTGAGAATTCAATATTCAAAAATAAGACCGACCATTCAGATACTTTGCGTATCCAAATGATCGGCCTAATTTGGTCGAAGTGACAGGACTCGAACCTGCAGCATCCTGCTCCCAAAGCAGGCGCGCTACCAATTGCGCTACACCTCGATATTATGTTTTCGATTATAATTTAAAAGCAGGCGCGCTTCCTCTTGCGGTGCCCAAAAATTTCTGCGGCATAATGCCTTGAAATTTTTGACCGCTGCGCCGCAAAATCCTCGCTTTATCCGCCACTGGCGGCGCTT
>JAFYOZ010000044.1 GCA_017547705.1 Oscillospiraceae bacterium | reverse complement strand
TATGAGATGCATAAGCAAGATCATAAACTTCCTGTTCGGTCATGCCGGTGAACCAATAAAGTACCCAAGGATATGCAACTGCAGGGGATTCTGCATCATAAACGAGGTCATACATAGCTCTCATTTTGGTTGCGAATTCTGCCCACTGTGCATCAGCCTGGATTGCTGCCTGTCCAGCTGCATCGAGACCAGCAGCGGTGAAAGGACCGTAGGTGTTATAGAGGTAAGTATATGCAGCAGTGATATCAGAGATCCAGTCGTTATAAGAACCTTTGCCATAGCCGAGGTCAGATCTGTCTTCGTTAAGATCGCCGAGTTCGGTTGCAAGGATTGCAGGCATTTCTTCAGGAGTGAATGCAAATGCCATTACCTGGAGCTGATATACAGCAAGCTGTTCTTCAACGTCGAAGATAGAAGTGGTGTTATCGAAGTCGAATACTACGTATGCGTTTTCGGTGCCACCATAGGTTGCGATGAAATCATCGATAGCCTGTTTTACATAGGGGTTCCAATCTCTTTCAGCAGTGGTAGGAGCAACTACTGCGTTTTCATAAGAGGTGAAATAAATTCTGCCCTGGGGCTGTGCGTATTCAGAAGGAACAACGCCGTTTTCGAAGGATTTAACATAGTTTGCAAGTACGAGATAGTCTTCCATTACGTAGTCGAGTACGTTAACAGCGCCGCCGAACATTGCAAAACCGTCGCCGAGGTCACGGAGAGTGTAGTTATAACCAGCAAGGTTATATTCTTTGGTAACATCGAGAGGCTGACCGCCGATCATAACGTTGCGTACTTTATATTCACCGGTAGGAGCACCAGTCCATACGCCTTTTTCGTCATACTGAACGGTAGATTTGATATAAGGATTGATTTCATAAGTGATTCCGGAAACGTGGAGGAAACCGCCGTTTTCAGAAGCGAAAGAGTTCTTTGCGCCCCATTCAAGAGCATCGAGGATCTGCTGGCCGGTAACAGTGATAAGGCATGCTACGTTGCCGAAGGTGTGGATCTCTTTGCAGGTGAGGTAAGAGATTTTGCCGGAAGTGGTTTTGTTACGGATACCGCCGCCGTTCATGATTGCTGCGTCAACTTTAAGACCCATGTTATCGAAGAGATAATAGAGAGCGTCTGCGCAGAAGTCACCGGTGTTGGTTTCCTCTTTACGAACAAGGCGGTTGCCGTCTTCGTCATAGTTCTGGAAAACTACATCGCCGGTGTTGCCGATAACAACGCCGAGTTCCTCTTTAACAGCGTCAATCCATGCGTCTTCGATTGCTTTAACGTCTTCATCAACGCCGGGAACAATAAGGGTTGCACCCTTCTTCTCTACAGTTTCTACATTAGTGGTAAGAAGTTCAGTGGTGATGGTGCCGTCTGCTTTGATGGTGAGTTTACCAACAGTATCGAGGTAGGAACCGGTCTGGGTAAGAACTACGGTGTTGCCGCCTTTGTCGGTAACTTCTTGGCTAACAACAGTGCTGTGAGAGTGACCGTCGATGAAAGCATCAAGGCCGGTGGTGTTTGCGATAACTTCGAGAGAAGTCCAAGGAGAAGAGGAAATGTCATCACCAAGGTGACCGAGAGCAATTACATAATCTGCTTCTGCAGATGCTGCATCGATAGCTGCCTGAACGGTTGCATAAAGTTTGGAACCGTCGTTGCCGCCTGCGATACCGTAGATGTAGTTGCCGCTACCATCCTGGAAATATGCCGGGGTGGATTTGGTGAAGGATTCGGGAGTGGTGATACCAATGATTGCAACTTTAACGCCATCAAATTCATAAACTTTGTATGCGTCAAATACAGTTTCGCCAACTACGCCGCTTTCTTCATGATAGAAGTTGCAGGATACGTAGGGGAAGTTTGCCCAAACGTCGGTAGCATTGATACGGCCTTCCATGCCATAGTCAAATTCGTGGTTACCGAGAGTAGCAAGGTCATAACCTGCTGCGTTCATAAGGTCGATAATGGTTTTACCTTTATCCATGGAACCGAATGCAGTACCCTGGATATGGTCACCTGCATCAACAAGAAGGTCAGCGTTGAGCTCTTTTTTAAGTGCTGCAACGTTGCTGTAACGGAGACCGCCATCTGCTTCATTGTCAACATAGGTGTGTACGTCGTTAGTATAGAGGATAACGACGTCTTTCTCTGCAGCAAAAGCAGTGATTCCCATGGAGAGAACCATTACTACTGCGAGAACGAGGCTTAAGATTTTTTTCACAAAAATCCCTCCTATTTCTTTTTCTTTTCCTTAGCCTATAGGCTATTTCCATTATATTACTATATATATATAAAGTAAATATATTTTAATAAATTCCACATTATAATATTGTTCAAAATTTGTATGTTTTTTTTGTGAATTTTTCTAGGCTGTTGACAATATATGCCGTTAAATGATAAAATACAAAAATCAAACAGGCTTTAAAAAGGTATAATAAAGCTGAAAATATAAAACAAAAGGAAGAAACAAAAATGATTTATGTGCTCTATCTTGTTGTTGCCGCTTTGGTAACAATCATGTCAATCAAAGCATCTGAATATGTTGATATGCTTGATAAAACAACCGCTCTTTCCGGTGCGTTCCTCGGAGGAATCCTTCTTTCCGCAGTAACCTCTCTTCCGGAGTTTTTTACCAGCATTTCTTCAACTCTTATGCTTGATCAGCCCGGACTTTGTATCGGCAACATCCTTGGAAGCAACATTTTTAACTACGCAATGCTCAGCGCATTCATTCTTACCGCTGTTGCAAAATTTGCAAAATGCAATCTTGCAAAAATCCATCTTGTTGTTGCTCTTTCTGTAATTACCATGGGCGGACTTATCCTTTGCAACAAATACGGAATTCTTGCATTCAATATCGGAAACGTAAGTATCACTTCCATTCTCATAATCCTTCTTTATGTTATCACCGTTTGGGTTATGTATAAAATGGGCGGAACTTCTGAAAGCAGCGATGATGACGGCGAACCCGTAACCCTTTCCAGAAAACAGATTCTTACCAGATTCAGCCTCGTAAGCGTTGGAATCGTTGTTTTCAGCATTATCCTTACCTATATCACCGATGAACTTTCTGTTCGCCTTAATCTTGGTAAAACCGTTGCAGGCGCACTTTTCCTTGGCGTAGCAACCTCTCTTCCGGAAACCGCATCCACCTGGACCCTTTTCAAAATCAAGAACTACGATATCGCTGTCGGCAATATTGTAGGTTCCTGCCTCTTTAACTTCACCATTCTTTCTCTTGCGGATTTCTTCTATCGCGGCGGCGGAATCTATGCTATCAGCGATACTTCCACCATGAATCTTATCATCTTTGCTTCCGTTGCTTCTGTTCTCGCAGCACTGATGCTCAAATTCCGCAACAAAGCAACCGCAGTTATCTGCCCCATAGGAATCATCGCAAGCTATATTGCATTTCTTGCTCTTTAATTTAAAATTGCAAATAAAAAAGCGTGCCATAGGCACGCTTTTTTTGTTTTCTGATTATTCCGCAAGAAGGTCTGCGGTTTTTCCTCTGACAAGAGGTATAAGATCCGAGGGAGAAATCTCGACCTGTCTGCCGATTTTTCCGGCGCTTACCGTAACGGTGCTCAAATCGAGCACAGCTTCATGGAAAACGGTCGGGAAGAGTTTTTTCATTCCGATTGGCGAGCATCCGCCGTGGATGTAACCTGTAAGACCAAGAAGATCTGCGGAAAGAACCATTGCGACGCTCTTTTCGCCAACGGCTTTTGCGGCTTTTTTATAATCAAGACGAGCCGCACCCGGAATTACAAAAACATAGAAGTTTCCGCCGCCGGCTTTGAGCACGAGAGTTTTATAAACCTCGTTAACGTCCTTGCCGATAAGCCCTGCAACGGTTACTGCGTCGCAGGGAGCGCCTTCTTCATACTCAAAAGCATGGGGAGTATAGGCAACTTTTTTCTGGTCAAGGATTCGCATAACATTGGTTTTATCGTCAGTTTTTTTCAAGATGCTCATACCTCCGTTACGTCAAAATCTTCGCATACAAAGGTCGAAAAACCTTCATTTGCAGCCATTTCCACCTCTTCCATGGAGTGAACGGTGAATACGCAAAGGCGTGTTCCATAGAAGCGGCAAAGAAGAAAACCGAGGGTTTTATCGTTAATATGATAGGAGATAAAGTCCGGTTTTGATGCGTAGTTGATAAGAAGGTTAGAAAGAGCATAGCCAAGAAAACCTTTTACGCCAAGATGCTCTCTTCCTGCGGAAAGCTGTCCGCGAATTACCTCCGGATGGTTCTTTTTGAACCATTCGAGCACGAAGGGATTGAAGCTGATTACATTATAATCTCCGCTATAGGAGGAGAGATGCTCATAAACTCCTTTGAGGAACTCTTCATCGTATGCTGCACCGGCGGTTTTTATCTCGCAGGAAACGGGAACGCCGCCAAGAGTTTCAAGAACCTCGGAAAAAAGCGGAATCTTCTCATCGGAATCTTTAAGACGAAGCTCGGAAAGTTCTTCAAAAGTCATTTCCGTAAGAATTTTATCGACTCCGCACATTCTTTTGAGGTTTATATCGTGGAAAACGACGATTTTGCCGTCCTTGGTCGGCTGAACATCAAGTTCAACGCCAAGACCGTGCTCAGCGCTTCTTGCAAAGGCAGGAATGCTGTTTTCCGGAACGGTTTCATCATGCAGACCGCGGTGGCAATATGCCGCAGGCATATCAAAAAAGCGGAATTTATTTGGCGTAGTAAGATAAACAAAGGCGCAGGCAAGAGAAAGAAAAATGATTATGAGCACGAGCACAATGGCTGTGAGCACAGGGTTTTCTATCATCAGTCGTCGCCTCCAACATCAAGGGCTTCAAGCTTATCTTTGTGCGGAACAGGTTTGCTGTCGCCGTGTTTAACTTGCATAAGCATAAGGAAAGCGATAATTTCCATTACAACAGCATAGGGGAAAAGGATTCCGTAGTTATCAAGTTTTTCAATAAGTCCGCCGACGAGCATGGGGGTTACTATCTGTGCTGCCATGGAAGCGGTGTAATAGTATCCGGTATATTTACCGATATCGCTGCCCTGGCTCATTTCCCAGACGATGGGGAAGGTATTGACGATAACGCATGCATAGCCAAAACCGATTATTGCGAAGAAGGGGAGAAGGTGAAGTCCTGCATTTTTAAAGAAGGACATTACAAGGAAGCAGAATGCCATTATGGAAAGGCCAAGCATAACTGCCTTTTTGCGTCCGAATTTGGTTGCAAGCCAACCGGAAGGAAGATAGAAAAGAACAGCAAAAACGGTGGAAATAAGAAGATAATCCGCAAAACCGCCGCCTTTTACATTAAGGAAGTTTGTCATATAAAGGCTAAAGAAGGTTGTAACGGCATTATATCCAAAGAAGAAGAATGCAACACAGCCAAGCATGAAAACAAGGCTTTTAAGAACGTCTTTCGGCATTTTCCTGCCTTTGGAATGTTCTTCGTTAAGCTCTGCTTCGGTGCTTTCATAGCCGCCGGTTTCTTCCATTTCTTTAACAAGTTTGTTTTCGCGAATAGTGAGAACAAGAACAACAACAGCGCCGATCATAACGCAGGCGATGATTGCAAAAATGGGGAAAAAATTGGGTTTTCCTTCCTTCGGAATGAGGAATTTGATAAGAAGAAGAGCAATAACGCCGCCAACGGTTCCCATGATGTTGATGACTGCATTACCTTTGCTGCGAAGTTTTTTAGGGGTTACGTCGGGCATAAGAGAAACTGCCGGAGAACGGTAGGTTGCCATTGCAAGAAGAGTAAGTCCAAGGCAAAGTGCAAAACCAAGAAGATTTACTTTGTTATCAAAATGTGCAAGGAAAAGCATGCTGATAACAGCAACGATGGTTCCGCAAATGATATAGGGGCTGCGCTTGCCGATAGGGGTTTTTGTTTTATCGGAAATGGAACCGAAAAGGGGAAGCATTACAAGCGCAAGCATATTATCGATTGCCATAATCTGTCCGGTAGTGGCTTCGCCGATTCCGAAGGTATTTTTAAGAATCAGCGGAATGATTCCGTCATAAGCCTGCCAGAAAGTGCAGATCGAAAGAAAGGCAAGGCCGACCAAAAAGGTGCGTTTATAGTTGAGTTTCATAAGATATCCTCCAAAAAATCAGTCAACGTCTTCGATTATCTGTTCGGGTTTTTCATCAAGAGAATCCGGATGGCGAAGTATCCAATCCAGCTGTTTGAATGCGGTTGCATAATAATGTCCGTCGGTAATGCGTTCATCGCTTACTACGGTATAATCAATGTATTTGTGTTTTTCAACGCTGCCGTTTTTCTGAACTTCGAGAGCGGTTCTCTTTGCGCCAAAAGCAATAAATACCGGGCAGGTTCCGAAATCATAAAGATGATGATATACGGGAGGAATTCCAAGGGAGCCGAGGTTTGTAACAAACATGCTGCAATGGAAGGGAGAAGCTTTATGAATGATTTTCGGCATAAAGCCGTGGTAATCCATAAATTCAAGAAGGCTTATAAACATGCGGATCAGGAAAGAGGGCATATAGTTTATGATTCTTGCAACATTATCAAAGAGGTTTGAATCTCCCTCTTCTCTTGCTTCCTCAACTGCTTCCTCGAGCTTGCGATAAACATCGTATGCGGTATCATCCGGCTTAAAAATAACTTTTATTGCAGATTCCTGTGCATTAAGTTCCATGCTCTTTTTAACCATCATGCAAACGGTTATATCTTCGCCGGCCTGATAAATTCTCTGTCCGGCAATAAAACGGTTAAGAGCGGGTTTTTGGGAAAGCATACGAACGTATGCAGCAAGAAGAACATGAAGAAAACCAAAGCCGGAAAGTTCTTCTTCGCGGCGTTTTTTCTTTATATAGTTTTCGATTCGGCCAAGTTCGATAGAACCGCTGAAAAGGTTGGAAGAAGTGTTTCTCGTTTTCATAATAAACGGAGAAACATAAGACATCGGCGATAAAGAACGGACACGATATCCGTCATAACGGTCACCAAAGCGTTTTTTCCTGTTATACATGGTAAAGATCCTTTCTGCGTGTAAAAACGCATATTATTAGTAACATTATAACAGATTTTTTTGTGCAAATCTACCTTATAATTAAATAATGTTGAATATTATGGAAAAAAGAAAAAATCTGCCGATAAAATCGCTTATTTATCTTATAAAAATGGGGTTAAACTGTTGTAAAGAACGATAAAACATGGTAAAATATTTTATGTATGTTTTATTCCCTTTTGAGGAGGAAAAATTGACTATGGATTATCAAAAACTTGCAGAACTTCTTTTCCCCGGCGTTACTGAAACCGCAGAGGAAGTTGAAGCACGCTATCCCCAGAGAGATCTTCCCGAAGGCGCAAAAGTAACAAGAATTGCACCCAGCCCCACCGGTTTTATGCATCTTGGAAACCTTTTCGGCGCCATTACCGATGAACGCCTTGCACACCAGAGCGGCGGTGTTTTCTTCCTTCGTATCGAAGATACCGACGCAAAAAGAGCTGTTGAAGGCGGCGTTGAAACCATTATCTCTGTTTTCAAAAAATTTGGTCTTAATTTTGATGAAGGCGCACTTATCGATGGTGAAAAAGGCGATTATGGCCCCTATCGACAGCGCCAGAGAGCTTTCCTTTATCATGTTTTTGCAAAAAAACTTGTTGCCGAAGGAAAAGCATATCCCTGCTTCTGCACCGAAGAGGATCTTGCAAAAATGAGAGAACAGCAGGAAGCAGAAAAAGCAAACCCCGGTTATTACGGAAAATGGGCAGCACACCGCGATATGCCTCTTGAAGAAGTTGAAAAAGCTCTTGAAGAAGGAAAAAGCTGGGTTCTCCGTTTCCGCAGCGAAGGCGATGCAGAAAAATATCTCCATCTTAACGACCTCGTAAAAGGCAAAATCGATATGCCGGAAAACGACCAGGATATTGTTCTTCTTAAATCCGACGGTATTCCGACCTACCACTTTGCTCATGTCGTTGATGACCACCTTATGAAAACTACCCATGTTGTCCGCGGTGAAGAATGGCTTGCAACCTGGCCCATTCACGTTCAGCTTTTCAGCGCTCTTGGCTGGAAGATGCCCAAATACGTTCATACAGCACAGCTTATGAAAATGGACGGCGAATCCAAACGCAAACTTTCTAAACGTAAAGACCCGGAACTTGCACTTGATTTCTATTTCGAAGAAGGATATCCCGTTCCTTCCGTTATTGAATATCTTCTCACTCTCCTCAACTCCAACTTTGAGGAATGGCGTCTTGCTAACCCCAAGGAACCTTATGAGAACTTTAAATTCACCACCAATAAGATGAGCGTTTCCGGCTCTCTCTTCGATCTTGATAAGCTCCGCGACGTTTCCAAAAACGTTGTTGCAATGCTTACCACCGAAAAAGTTTGGGAATACTTCTCCGATTGGGCAGAAAAATATGATAACGAGTTCTATCAGCTTCTCGCAAGAGATCCTGAATACGCAAAAGCAATTATCTCCATCGGTCGCGGTGTTCCGAAGCCCAGAAAAGATATCGCTGTCTGGAGCGAGATGAAAGACTATATGGCTTTCTTCTATGATGAACTCTTTGTTGAAGGAAAACAGTATCCCGAAAATATGAGCACCGAAGATATTGCATCCGTGCTCAAAAACTATGTAAGCATCTATAATGAGCAGGATGACCAGACCGAATGGTTCAACCGCATTAAAGAGCTTTCTGTTTCCATGGGTTATGCAGCATCTCCCAAGGAATATAAACAGAATCCCGAAAGCTTTAAAGGTCATGTTGGTGATATTTCCGCTGTTATCAGAATGGCAGTAACCGGAAGAGTTAACAGCCCGGATATGTTCACTGTTATGAACATCCTCGGAAAAGAAAAAGTTACCGAAAGACTCGAAAAAGCTCTTAACAACCTTTAAATAAGGCTTCCCCTCAAGGGGAAGGCAAATTATAGGAAAGGACAAATAATTATGCCCGAAGAAGTAGTAGTATCTAACTTTATACATGATATAATTGATAAAGACCTTGCAGAAGGCTTTAATACCGAAGTTCATACCCGTTTCCCTCCGGAACCTAACGGATATCTCCATATCGGCTCCGCAAAAGCAATCTGGATCAACGCTTCCACTGCAGAAAAATACGGCGGCAAATTTAACCTCCGTTATGACGATACCAACCCTGCAAGAGAAGACGACGAATATGTTCAGAGCATTCTTCGCGATATCCGCTGGCTCGGATATGAACCCAACGGCGGAATTTTCTATGGTTCCGACTATTTTGATAAATGCTATGAATTTGCAGAGAAGCTTATCATCGACGGAAAAGCATATGTCGATGATCTTACCCGTGAGGAAATGCAGGAATACCGCGGAACCGACGCAGGTAAACCCAGCCGTCCCAGCCCTTATCGTGACAGAACTCCCGAAGAGAACCTTGATCTCTTCCGCAGAATGAGAGACGGCGAATTTGAAGACGGAACAAAAACCCTCCGTGCAAAAATAGACCTTGCAAGCCCCAATATGAACATGCGTGACCCTGCAATCTATCGTATCAAACGCGCAACTCATCATCGTCAGGGAGATAAATGGTGCATCTATCCTCTTTACGACTTTGCACACCCCATTCAGGACGCACTTGAAGGAATCACCTATTCCTGCTGCTCCATCGAGTTTGCTAACCACAGACCCCTTTATGACTGGGTTGTTGAAAACGTAGGATTCACTCATCCCCGTCCTCATCAGTACGAATTTGCTCGCCTTAACGTAACCTATACCGTTATGAGCAAGCGCTATCTCCGTGAACTTGTTGAAAAAGGCATTGTTGACGGTTGGGATGACCCCAGAATGCCCACTCTTTCCGGTATGAGAAGAAGAGGCTATACCCCTTCCTCCATTATCGAATTTGTTAAAACCGCAGGCGTTTCCAAAGCGGATTCCCTTGTTGCCGTTGAACTTCTCGAGCATTGCATCCGCGATGAACTCAACTATTCCGCAACCAGAAGAATGGCAGTAATCGACCCTGTTAAAGTTGTTGTAACCAACTATCCGGAAGATAAATCCGAATATTTCGAGATTGCAAACAACGTAAACGACCCCGAATCCGGAAGCAGAAAAGTTGAATTCAGCCGCGAGCTTTATATCGAACGCGAGGACTTTGCAGCAGTTCCTCCGCCTAAGTTCTTCCGCCTTAAACCCGAAGGCGAAGTTCGTCTTATGGGCGGATATATCGTAAAATGCGAAGATTTTGACATTGACGAAAACGGAAACGTAACCGAGATCCGCGTTACCGCAGACCTCGAAACCGGAAACGGCATGCCTGTTGACGGAAGAAAAGTTAAGGGCACTATCCATTGGGTAAGCGCAAAATCCGCTGTTGATGCAGATGTTCGTATGTATGACCGCCTTTTCACCGAAGCAAATATGGTAACCCTTCCGGAAGGCAAGGAATACAACGATTATCTTAACCAGGATTCCGTTAAAGAATATAAAAACGCAAAACTCGAAGCAGCTCTTGCAGATGCAGGCGAAAACGAGAGATTCCAGTTTGTCCGTACCGGATATTTCATCCGCGACAGCAAGGACGAAAACTGCTGGAACAGCATTGTTCCTCTTAAGGAAAGCAAATCCAAATAAAAAAACAAAAGCTCCCGAAAGGGAGCTTTTTTGGTAGAAGGAAGCAAATTTAAAAGGTAGGGAACGTCGTCCCCGACGTTCCGAAAAAAGATTTATAATTCAGATGAAAGATTCCACAATAATTTCCGGTTTTATATATTGAGAAAGCTTTCCGAATCCAGAAAAAAGGAGGTGTTTTTTTGACGGACAGAGAAATGGTTGAACTTTTTATAAAAAGAGATGAAAACGCAATAAAAATCCTTGAACAGCAGTATAAAAACTATTGCATCGCCATCGGCGAAAGGATTCTTGGAAGCATGGAAGACACAGAGGAATGCTGGAATGACGTTCTTGAAAGAACATGGAATGCAATTCCACCCGCAGAGCCGGAAAACCTTAAACTGTATGTGGGTAGAATCATGCGAAACACCGCCTTAAAAATGCTCGATTCCCAAAAGGCAAAAAAGCGCGACGGCGGGATTTTTCTTCAGCTTGACGAACTTTCGGAATGTATTACGGCGCCGCTTTTTGAACATCCGGCGGATTCCATCGCCCTTCGGGATTTTATGAACGGCTTTATAAGAAATCTTTCCGATGAAAAGCGGGAGATTTTTGTCAGAAGATATTGGTTCTGCGAAGCCGTAAATGAAATTGCGGAAAAACTGGGTTACAGCGAAAACAAGGTATCAATGATTCTTTTCCGCATCAGAAAACGCCTGAAAAAAGAACTTGAAAAGGAGGATCTCGATATATGAACGAAAAAGACCTTATGAATGCCATGAATGAAATTGACGACGACCTTCTTGATTTTGCGCCGAAAAAGGAGAAAAAATTGCGTGGCGGCTGGAAGGTTCTTATTGCGGCGGTGCTCGTTGTGGCTCTTTCCGTAACGGCTTACGCAATAGGAAATATCACAACTTCTTACAGCACAAGAACAATTGATGCAAACGGACTTTGGAAGCTTTATTATGGAGATATCGACGAAGCGGAATTTTATGATATGACAGTTGAATATCAGCTTGAGCCGCGTAACGTCAGCGAAAAATTTTATTCCGACATGGTTTATGCGCTGAACTATGATTATGAATTGGTTCAGAAAACCTATGCCGAATACCACGGCGAGGAATATGTTCTTAAGGAAGGGGAAGAATTCTGGTCTTCTCTGCCTTTCAGCTGGCACTTCGATGACGAGAGAAGTTCCTATACCGTTGAAGAGCTTGAAGAATATCTCGGCATTGAACTTTGTATGAGCGATGAGCTGCGAGACGGACTAAACAAAATCGCAAACCGCCGAAAAGAGGGAAAAACCAGCCTTTTTCCCCATAGCATCACCTGCACCGGAAAAAAGGTAAGCGAAGAGGAAGGCGGTTTTGTTCCCCTTTGCGCAACAATATCTTTTGTTGTTGATTATGACGGCAAGGGAAATTTTATCTATGCAAACGTTTTTATCTGCCTTTCCGAGGAAAAAACAGTTGCCACCGATGTCTGGAGTTCCTACGAAAAAGAGGGCAAATGGACCGAAAAAATCCTGAAAACCGATTCCGGAAGAGAAATCTATTTCATTCACAACAATCCGGAAAAAGGTTTTCGTTCTAAAGCAAGAGCCTGCTGGACGGAGAACGGAATCGGTTATTCCGCATATGTGGGTATGGCTTATGACTGGGAATATAAACATGAAGGCGCAAAATATCTTATGCCTTTCGTTGAAAACTTCGAATAATTCGATACGATTCGTAATATTAAGACAATTTTCTACAATATGTAAAAAGCCCCCTTAAAAAGGGGGCTTTTTTTATTCCATTTCAAATTCGCTTTCTGCTTCAAGCTGGGCCAAATGTTTATCATAAGCCGCAAGAACCGAATCTTCAAGAAGCCTGCGTGCTTCCGGGGATATCGGATGTACCACATCTCTAAAAACTCCGCTTTCGTCCTTTCTGCTTGGCATTGCCACAAAAAGTCGCTCCGGTCCGGAGATAACCTTTAAATCATGCACCGCAAGGTCGTGGTCAATCGTTACGGAAACAAGGGCTTTTAATCTTTCGTTTTCATAAATTTTTCTGATGCGAATATCCGTGATGTTCATTTTTAAATCCTCCAAAAATATGTTTGCAAAAAGATTATCGCCGTTTTTTATGGAATTATTCGGCGGAAAATAAAAAAGCTGTTTCTTTTTTATTAAATTGGTTGTATAATATATAAGGATAATTCTGCGGCTATGCCGCAAACTGTAAAAGGAGTGAAAACCCAGTGACAGTTGATGAAAACATTCTTAAGGATAAAAAACACCTCCATTTTATTGGAATCGGCGGTTCGGGAATGTTCCCGATGGTTCAGATTCTTCATAAAGAGGGATTTTACATAACCGGTTCGGATAATAACGAAACAGAAACAACAAAAATCGAGCGCAAAATGGGAATCGAGGTTATCCTTGGCCAGAAAGTGGAAAATATCGAAGGCGCAGACCTTATCGTATATACCGCCGCAATTATGTCCGATAACCCGGAGCTTATTGCCGCAAAAGCAAGCGGCGTTCCCTGCCTTGAAAGAAGCGAGATGCTCGGAATCCTTTCAAGAAGATACAGCAAGGCTCTTTGCGTTGCGGGAACCCACGGAAAAACAACCACCAGCGGCATGATTGCACAGGTTCTGCTTGAAGGAGGCTTTGACCCAAGCGCTTTCATCGGCGGAAAAGTAAAAGCTCTTGGCGGAAGCGGAAGAGCAGGCAACAGCGATATTTTTGTAGTTGAAGCATGTGAGTTTGTGGATACTTTCCTCAAGCTTTCCAACGATATTTCCGTAATTCTTAATATTGATAACGACCATCTCGATTATTTCGGCAATATCGACGGAGCCATAAAATCCTTCCGCAAATTTGCGGAAAACAATACCGGCGCTCTTATAGTAAACGGCGATGACGAATATACCATGAGAGCTGTCGAAGGTCTTGATAAAGAGATAATCACCTTCGGTTGGAGCGAAAGCAACGATTATTGGGCAAAAGATGTTCATAAAATCGGTGGAGCACGTTCCGGATACACCCTTATGCATAAGGGAGAACCCATTGCGGAAATCGAGCTTACCATCCCCGGAAAACATAATATCCTCAACTCTCTTGCATGTGCTGCCGCATGTATCCATGTTGGCATGGCTCCGGAGCAGGTTGCGGAGCATATTGATAAATTCCCCGGAGCGGGAAGACGCTTCGAGGTTCTTGGGGAAGTAAACGGTGTTACAATCGCAGATGACTATGCACATCATCCGACGGAGCTTGAGGCAACTCTTCGCGCCGCAAAGGATATGGATTTTAACGAAGTATGGGCGGTTTTCCAGCCTTTTACTTATTCCAGAACGGCACTTTTGATGGACGATTTTGCAAAAGCTCTTTCCGTTGCAGACCATGTTGTTATGAGCGAAATCATGGGCAGCCGCGAAAAAAACACCTATAACGTATATACAAAAGACCTTGCAGAAAAAATCCCGGGAAGCGTATGGTTCAACACCTTTGAAGAAATGGCGGAACATACTCTCAAAAACGCAAAACCCGGTGACCTTGTAATAACCCTTGGCTGCGGCGACGTTTATAAATGCGCCTATATGATGGCCGGTATAAAATAAGGAGGACAAAATGAAACCTATTCCAAGACTTGCGGACGACATGAGAATATATCTTGCAACCGAAAAAATGGAAAACCAGGAGATACTCGAAACTCTTCTTGAAAGCAGAGAAGATGCAGAAGCTGCGCTTATGACAGCTCGCCAGAAAGTAAGCGACGTTTTTATGAGCTACATTCTTCCGGCAGAAAAAGGCGCAAGAACAAAAAAACTTGATCACGACGGTTTTCTTGCTCTTCTTCTTGAACTTACTGCAAAATTCCCCAAAGAATGGGGCGAACTTCGCGATAAATATGAAGCAGACGGAATCACCAGACATTCCGACCGCCTTAACGCAATGATTGATAAATACGAAGAACTCTCCACCGTTTTCCAAACCATGGTTGACGAAGCAAAAGAATAATTGCGCCCCTTGTCTAAAGAGGAGAGGGCCACATGCCGTAAGGCGTGGCGAGGGGATTTATTAAAAACGTTCAGGGCAGAGGACATCTGCCCTTTTTTAAAAGAGGCGTTCCTATGAAAACCTATGTGGATTCCGTTAAGCTTAAGACAAAAACGGATGAAAGATCGTATCTGACAAAGCTTCCGGCGATAAAATTTCTTCTGAATGGGGGAGAGCTGGATACTTCTGCGCCGGTAACGGTGTTTGTTGGAGAAAACGGCACCGGAAAATCAACTCTTCTTGAGGGAATCGCCGTTGCTTTTGGTTTCAATCCTGAGGGAGGTTCGAGGAATTTCGATTTTTCCACGGCAGAAACCCATTCGGAGCTGTATAAAAATCTGACCCTGATAAAAAGGGCGTTCCCAAAGGACGGCTTTTTCCTCCGGGCAGAAAGCTACTATAATGTGGCAAGCTATATCGACGGAGTCGATAAAATAGCCGCGGCAGCGCCGCCGATAATCGGCGCATACGGCGGAGTTTCTCTCCATGAGCAATCCCACGGAGAAAGTTTTCTTGCCCTTGTTCAGAACCGCTTCGGAGGCAGGGGACTTTATATCCTCGACGAGCCGGAGGCTGCGCTTTCTCCGAAGAATATCATGGTTCTTATGGCGGAGATGAACCGGCTTATAAAAGAGGATTCCCAGTTCATCATCGCGACCCATTCGCCCATGCTTATGGCGTTCCCCGGAGCGAGAGTGTATGAATTTTGCGAGGACGGCATAGAGGAAAAGGATTATCAGGAAACGGAACATTTTCAGATTATGAAGAACTTCACCCATGACCCGGAAAGAATGATGAAAATAATTTTTGAAGAATAAAAAAAGAAGAAGCACCGCCCTTTCGGGCGGTGCTCTTTTTTCGGAACAGTCGGGACCGTTCCCTACAGTTTGAATTGATGGGGGAAGATTATTCTTCCTCTTTTTCTTTTTCAACCATGGTTTCTGCGCCAAGGAGGAATTTATCCGCAAAGGTGAGAAGGTATCCTTTTCCTACTTCAAAATCCATGCCTGCAACCTCAAGGTTTACATTAAAATGCGGAACATTGATGCACATTCCGCTCTGGGGTTCCATGAAAACAAGGGTTCCTTCGCCGTATTTTACGAATTTAAGAAGGACCTCCATGGTATCAAGGATTTTGTAATGGGGACAGGAAGGCCAGTAATCAAGGTCATCAATGTTGGAATCGTACATTCCGTGGTCGATCATATCCTCAACAAGAAGATATACAGCGTTTTTGGTTGCATCAGCAGTAACGCCGCGAACAATGCTGGGGTGTTTGTTTATAAGTATAAGAGTGCCCTCTTTAAGTTCTTCG
>JAFYOZ010000043.1 GCA_017547705.1 Oscillospiraceae bacterium | reverse complement strand
TCTGAAAATTTTCCGAAAGGATACAGGGATTTTTTAAAGGAACTTGACCGCGTGCTCAAAGGAGGCGTATGAGATGGAAAAATTAAAAAAACTTACGATTCTTCATTCAAACGATCTTCACGGCGATTTTATCGCAAAAGAAATGGGCGATGAAGTTTTTGGCGGAATTTCAAGGCTTTCGGGCTATATAAGTAAAGTTCGCCATGAAGAAAAAAACGTTGTTTATACCATATCAGGTGATATTTTTCGCGGTTCCATAATCGACAGCGAATATAAAGGAATTTCCACCGTTGAAATCATAAATATGCTCACTCCGGACGTTGTTACCCTTGGAAATCACGAGGTGGATTATGGCCTTGCGCACCTTCTTTTTATTGAAAAATGCGCCCAGTTTCCGATCATCAACGCAAATATGTATATTACAACAAACGGAGTGCGACTATTTAAATCCCACCTGATAAAAGAAATTGACGGAATGAAAGTTCTTTTTATCGGACTTTTGACAGAAGAGGTTCTTCATTCCACAAAGCAGGATAAGCTGATTGGCTCTTTTATTGATATTCATGAAGCCGCAGCGGAAGTTGGAAGAATTTGCGACAGTTACCAGACCGAAGATATCGATTTTACCGTCCTTTTGACCCATATAGGCATTGAAGCGGATAAAAAACTTGCCGCAGCAATGGATCCAAGATGGAAAGTTGACTTGATAATCGGCGGCCACAGCCACACTTTGCTTGAAAAACCGGAGGTTGTTAACAATATCCCGATTGTTCAAGCTGCACATGGTACAAGTCAGATAGGACGCTTTGATATTCTTGTGGATACGGATAACAACTGCATCCATAGCTATGATTGGAAACTTATTCCCATTAATGATGATTATTGCCCAAGGGATTTTGCTCTTGAGGAAGTTGTTCAAAAATATAAATCTGAAACGGACAGAAAATATAAAAGAATTCTCACCCGCTTTGCGGACAGATACACCCACCCAAAAAGAGAAGAAGAAACCGCCCTTGGAAAACTTTTTGCGGATGCTTTTAAGGAGTCTTTGGGGCTGGATATCATGCTCGTCGGTTCAGGAAGTATAAGGGGAGAAAATCTTGGACCCATCGTTTTGCTGGAAGATCTGCTCCAGATTTTTCCTTATAACGATGAGGTTTACCGCATAACCGTTACAGGCGAGCAGCTTAAAAAGATGATAAAACATATCCTTAGAAAAGGCGCACTTTTGGGTGTGACGGAGTTTTATCAGTATTCAAAAGGCTTTGAAATTGAATTTGATTACGAAAATCAAAAGCTTTTAAGCCTTTCGCTCAACAAGCAGGGAATCATTAACAGCAAGTTTTATTCCGTCGGAATAACCGCATTCCATTATAAAAACATGAAAGATTTTTTGGGAATTACGGAAGAAGAGGTTTCTGCAAACAAAAAACCGAAAATCGTTGCCACAAAAAGCACCGATGTTTTGGAAGAATATTTCAGTACAAAGGAACTTGTTGAAGTTTCGGCAGAAAAAAGACTTTGCATAAAACAGTTTTCGGTAGCAAAAAACTGAGGTGGTTTTTATGAAAAAGAATAAATTTTTGGTGGTGATTTTTATTATGCTTGGTTTGCTTTCAATGCTTTTTGGCTGCAAAACCCAAAAAGCACCGGAATATCCCTTTGATACAGAAAAGGCTTTTTATATGAGCAGAAGCGGAATTATGGCCGGAGGAAGTTACAGTATTAAAACCGAACCGGAAGGAAAAGTTGAGGTTTACAGCTATGTTGAGCCTGTTCCGGACGGAGAGGACGGAATGCGTGATAAAGGTGCTTCGATTTATTTTGTGGGTGTTGAACCGGGAGAAGTTACCGTTACCGTAACAAAGCACTATCCGACCTGCCCGGATGATGAACAATCCTTTGTGCTTATTGTTGAAGAAGATTTTTCAGTCACTAAAAAAGCCGAATAATATCACAAAAAAAGATTGGTGGTGCAAAAAATGAGCAAAAAGTTTTCTTTAATTTTATCCTTGCTTTTGGTTTTTATGGTTGTTTTTATTTCCGGTTGTAACATAAACATCAACATCGGAAATCCTGAAAACAGCTCGAAGCCGGAAGAGGTAACCTCTGCAGAAAGTTCTTCTGTTTTGGAATCCGAAGAACCTCAAAAACCTGTTGAACCGGAAGAAAACGAACCCGTTAACGGCGGAAGCCGTAATCCGAATTCCTATGAAGATTTGATAGACACTCTTTATAACACCGAAAGTGCATTTGGCGAAGCGTTTATCGGCTATATCGAAGGCCCCATGGGAACCGGTTATGAAGAATTTTTTGAAGAGCGGGGATATATGGAGGAATATTCCTTTATTGCAGATATCCCTTATGAAAGATACGTTGAGACCGACGGAAACGAAATGTACTGCATTGTTCCAAGAGATAAAGGTGCTTCCGTTTCAGTAACAGAATGGATATATTCCCCAACCGGCGGAAGTTACGGAAGAGTCCTTTATAAAAGCGATGCCGGCGACCCGATTCTTATCACATGCAACGAAAACAGTAATATCCCCAACGTAAAAGTTGTAATAGTGGATTCCGTCGGAAATGTTTTTGAATTCAGTCCCTATTACAATTCGGATCTCGGATGGCTTGAAGTATATGAAACGCCGGAAGCACATGCTTACGATTTTACTGTTTCTAAAAATTCCTATATGGATGATATCTTGGTTTTCAATGATATTTTGGGTGATTGGGCCGGATTTTATACAACTCCCGAGGGCAGAGAAGTTCAGTTCCATTTCAATTTTTATCGTGCAGCCTATGGCGAACCCTGCGTAACTTTTTGGTACGGTGAAGAATACGGAGTATATAAAGAATATTACGAAGGCTATGCTTATGAACAGTATGATGAAAACGGCGATTTTACCGGAAGTCTTATTCTTGAATTAACTCTTACGCAGGGAACAAATTCCGCAGAAAAAGGGCCGATTCTTCTTAGGTCAACTTATGAATTCAGAAGAGCGGCATGGGACGAAAACACAATTTTGGTAAGCCGCACCGGCGGAGGCAACCTTTTAGAAGAATACGGAATCGGATTTTTTGAAATGACCCAGACTATGGGATGATTATAAGGAGGTAAAATTCATGGGCCTTATTAAAGCAATCAGCGGAGCAGTCGGCGGAGTATTTGCAGATCAGTGGAAAGAGTATTTCTATTGCGAAGCAATCCCCGCAAACGTTCTTGCTACAAAAGGTGAAAAACGTACCAGTTCCAGAAGCTCTAACACCAAAGGCGAAGACAATATCATTTCCAACGGTTCTGTAATTGCTGTTGCAGACGGCCAGTGCATGTGCATTGTTGAACAGGGCAAAGTTGTTGATATCTGCGCAGAGCCCGGCGAATATACTTACGATACTTCTTCCGAGCCTTCCATCTTTGCAGGAAAACTCGGCACCAGCATTGTTGATTCTTTCAAAACCATCGGTAAACGTTTTACCTTTGGCGGCGATACCGCAAAAGACCAGAGAGTTTATTACTTCAACACTAAAGAGCTTGTTGGCAACAAATACGGAACTCCGAGCCCCGTT
>JAFYOZ010000042.1 GCA_017547705.1 Oscillospiraceae bacterium | reverse complement strand
CAGCTTTTCGGCTGATTTCCCTTGGCTTACGCTTTAGGTTCTGGATACTCAGCTTTTGGAAACACATCATTTAGAGATGTATTTCATTCGCTTTGGACCCGGGGGTTCAGAAGCGAACTTGTCTATATTACCACACCATTTCCCTTTTGTCAACACTTTTTTAAAACTTTTTTCAGAATTTTTTAACTTTTTTTATTTCTTGAGCTTCCAGATTTTCCAGCGCTTTAAAAACACTACGCCCGTTACTATATTTTTAACTTCGCCGCAGCAACTGCAGGTTCCCGGATATGACCAATATTCACAATCATTCCTCGTAAGCTCTAACCCATACTCGCGGTTAACACATTCTCTGCAAAGATTTTTTGATAATTCATATTTAAACAGAAAATATTTCATAAGCTTTTCTCCAACTAAAAACAATCCGAATTAATATAGCAAAATTATAGCAGAAAAATCACCTTCGACGATAGATTCGGAATGAATTGCAATTTTTCGGGTGTGAAATGCAAAGCTTTTTATGTTACAAAAAATGAGCACGGCTGTCCAATCACAGCCGTGCTCAAAGCATGCTCAAGCAAAAATCAAAAAAAATTATTTGTCGCATCTTATTGCGATTCTATAAGTTCCCGTGGTGTTGCAGGTGAATATGGTAAGATCCCATTCCCCGCTTGTCATCTCCTCGATAGCCGTCGGAGGAAGAACCTCTGTTGCGGAAACGTAATAAACGAACTCGTTTCCGTCAACATCACGAAAAACAACTTCCGAACCTTCCGGAACATCCTCCAGGCCCTTAAAATGGGCGTTGTAGTTGTGTCCGGCGATTACCATATCATCCGTATAGGCTGAACCAAAATAGCGGCATGGAGCCTTTTTAAGGCTCGGATAGCTCCATTCGCTTATAACCGGAAGTTCTATACCTATTGCAGGAATTTTAAGCGTTCCGATATAATCCGTTCCGTCAACGGAAAGAACCGGCATCTCCATATCCGGATTAAGAATATAATCCGGGATTTCAGCTTCCGCTGCGTTTTCAATAATTTCCGGTTCTTTTTTTATTTCAACCTTTTCCGTAATTGCATCAAAAGCGGTTTTAGAAGCTTTCTCTGCGCTTTTTGCTTCATAAATGTTAAATCCGCAAAGCACTATTGCAGAAAGAATTAAAAGGCAGCCAAAAGCAATAAAAATTTTACCGATTTTCATTTTTGGCTTCTCCTTTTAAGAATCATCCCAAGCGCAATAAACAAAATTCCACCAAAAGCCAGCGCCGGCACAGGCCACCAAAGCTGTCCTGTCTGTGGAAGCTGCGGTTCCGCAGGTTTTTGCGGAACAACAGGCTCCGGCGAAGTTTCTTCATAGGTGTTTGTTATTACAAAGGTAATGCCTTCTCTTTTAATGGAAAAAGCATATCCCGGAACAGCTTTTTCGGTAACTGTCCAGCGGTGGTCGTCATCAAGATTTTCCCATGCATACCGCCAGTTGTTTTTTCGGTTAAGCGTAACGCTTTCATAAACTTTTCCGTCACAAAGAAGATAAACGGTGATTTCCTTCGGGCGTTTTTCTTCAAAGCCTTTGTCGTTCCAGGTTTTAAGCACCTTTCTGGTAACGTAAATTTCCTCTTCCGTTTCCGGTTTTACGCTGTATTTCGGTTTTATCGTAACATCATAGTTCCAAACCTTTTCTTCGCTGTTCCAGCTCGGAAGCAAAACCATGGTGCTTTCTGCGGTATAAACAAAGCCTTCCTGAGCATGAGGATATCCTACCAAAAGATAGAGTCCGCATTTCGGAGGTTTTTCCTCCTCATAAAAATCAAGAAAACCGTCTTTATCCGTCGTTCCGCTTAAATACGGAGCGATTCCCTCTTTTTGAACAAATCCCTCAAGGGTAATGGCAAGTTCTCTCCAGCCCTGCTGGCTTTTTGAAGCTTCATTTATATTAAAAGAAGCATATTCTTCCAAAGGATGATAGTTTCCGTAACTATCAATTTCCGCCACCAGAAAGATTTCAAATTTTGCGCCGGAAATAGGTTTTTCCCCGTCTTTAAATTCAACAAAAAACGCCGGTTCATTATTAACGTCAATATAATCATAACCAAAAGCATTCACCGGAAAAGACAAAAAGACAAAAAGAAAGCTTAACATCAGCGCAAAAATTTTATTCTTCAATCTTTTCACCTCCGGATGGTTTTTTGTTGTTTTTTGGAATCATCAGCATTATAAAAAGCACTATAAGAATCGGTGCTGCAACAATCGGTGCAATAATAAGCGGATCTATCTGCGCCGCTTCGGAAGTCAGCCTTATATTTTTTGCTTCCGCCGCATTTTCAATTCTGTATCCGCGAACAAGAATTCTGTGGGTGTTTATTCCATAAGGAGTGCAGGTTACAAGGGTGCAATAATCCTTTCCTTCCTCGATAAGAAGGCTTTCTGTTTCGTGCGGTTCAACAATGTGTATCTGGTCAACCTCATAAGTTAAAACCTCGTCGAGCACTCTTAAAACAAAAACATCGCCCACCACAAGTTTATCAAGATCGCTGAAAAGTTTTGCACTGGGAAGTCCCCTATGACCGGAAAGGACGCAATGGGTGCTTTCTCCGCCAACGGGAAGACTTGTCCATTCAAGATGGCCTATGGCAATCTGTAAAACAGAATCATCCGTTCCGTGATATACCGGAAGAGTTACGCTTATAGCCGGGATTTCGATATATCCCATAATTCCGATTCCGGAAACGTTTAAAAGTTCGTTATATTCCGCTTTTTGTTCTTCGCTTAAAAGATATTGGTTTCTTCTGTCAATCAGGCTTTCGTTATAGGCATAGGCCTCTTGGAGGATTCTGTCATATTTTTCGGTATCAAGGTTTTCAATCTGCTTTGTATAGTCAACAATAACCTTTGATTGGGTAAAAGAGTTCCAATAATCGCTTAAAGAAGGATAAACCAGCAAGGACAAACCTGCAACAAGAATCAATATTAACAATATGTTTGATAATTTGTTCTTCATTGCAAATCTCTCCTTGCCGCACCATTGCCGAAAAATCGACAATGGTGCGGTGATATAATTCAGTTATAAATTATAATACTTATACTATATTATATATTATTTGCTGCTCATGCGTTTTTTGGAAACAAGAACAACAACTGCAGTAGCAACAAGGAAGCCGCCTGCTACATAGAAAAGGGTGGTACCGATGCCACCGGTTTCGGGAAGCATAGAACCGGATTTGTTGACGATCTGAACACCGGAACCTACGGAATAGATGTCGTTCGTAAATACTGCATCAAGGTTTCCGTCGGAAATAGTGAAAGCATGACGTGCGGTAAGTTTGTTATAGCCGTCCGGAGCTTCAACTTCTTCGAGGTAATAAGTGCCGTTATCAAGACCGATTACTCTTGCCTGACCGTCTTTAACAACGATATCAACACCCTGGCCAACTTCGTTTTCGGAGTTGATGCGGCGATATGCTTTTCCGTCATCGGTAAGAACAACTTCAATTTCATTTCCGCCGGTAAGTGCATCGTAAATTCTAAAAGATGCGCCATCGATAAGGGTGTTCTGGCTATCGGTTTTGATGATATCCACACTGTAAGTATAGGTTACAACAGATGATTCAAGGGTTTTGTGACCTTCACCGAAAGCAAGATATGCAACGTTTGCGTTGCCGTTTCCTGCAACAACAGCGTTTCTGTTAAGCATTGCGGTATAGGTGATAACGATATTATCGTTGGTTTCAAGGTGGTCACAGAATGCTCTGGTAAAGTTGATTTCAAAATCGCAGTCATCTTCAAGATTTTCGGTGGAAACAACATAATGGGTGGTTTCTTCTGCATCTTCGGTTACGCCGTTGCTGATATGTTCAACTTTAGT
>JAFYOZ010000041.1 GCA_017547705.1 Oscillospiraceae bacterium | reverse complement strand
AATGGGGTAGTATTTCTATAAGACACCTCATCCGTCAAAACCTTCGGTTTTGCCACCTTTTGCTCGCCGCAGACGGCAGACCCCTCTGTTTCGCTTTGCTCAACATCTCCCCTAACAGGGGAGTCTCCTCAAGGAGAAGGCTTAAAAAGAATCCCTCCACCACTTCGTGGTCCCCCTCCCTTTAGGCAAGGGAGGCTTTTGCCCTCATCCGTCTTTTTCGCCTTTGGTGAAAAATCCACCTTCCCCCAAGGGAAGGCTTTTCGGAACGGTCAAGACCGTTCCCTACGTTATAACGGGCGGATAATATCCGCCATTGTGGTTATGACGGAAGGCAAAAAAGGTTTTTATTGTAATATTATAGCATAGCAAAAAATTATATGCTATAATAAGTTTATATATTATATATAATTATTCCATTAAATTATATTTTTTTGGAGGAGCACATGAAAATTCTTGCAGTTGATTCCAACAGCATTATGAACAGAGCTTTTTACGGTATAAAAGTGCTTACAACCAAGGACGGTTTTTTTACTAACGCCGTTTACGGTTTTCTTTCCATTCTTTTAACATCTGTTGCAGAAACAAAACCGGACGCCATTGTTTTTGCTTTTGACGTTCATGCGCCCACTTTCCGCCATGAATTTTATCCGGAATATAAAGCAGGCAGACACGCAACCCCCCAGGAACTTATTGACCAGTTCCCGGTTATAAAAGAGCTTCTTGGATATCTCGGATATCCGGTTATCGCCATAGAGGGTTGGGAAGCAGACGACATCCTCGGAACGATTTCAAGAATCTGTGAGGAACAGGGAGCAGACTGCGTTATCTCCACCGGAGACAGAGACAGTCTTCAGCTTATCGGTGAGCACACCTCTGTTCGACTTGCTACAACAAAAATGGGTGCTCCGGTTGCGACCATGATGGATATTCCCGCTGTGCATGAAAAATACGGCGTTGAACCCATTGAACTTATCGAAGTTAAAGCTTTGATGGGAGATTCCAGCGATAATATCCCCGGTGTTCCGGGAATCGGAGAAAAAACCGCTCTTGATTTGATTTCGAAGTATCACAGCGTTGATTATATCTATGAGCATTTTGATGAGGTTGAACTTAAACCGGCACAGCGCAAAAAGCTCGACGAGGGAAAGGATATGGCATATTTAAGCCGCCGCCTTGGAGAAATCAATCGTTTTGCTCCCATTTCCGAAAATCTTTCCGACTATATGCCGAAGGCAAAGGATGAAGGAGCAGCTGTTGCGCTTCTTACAAAGCTTGAAATGTATAAAATGATCGAGCGTCTTGGGCTTGATGCATCAAAAATTTCTGAGAAAGCGGAGGAGGAAGCTGTTCCGAAAAAGGAAATGGAACTTTCTTTCGAGCCGTGCTCGATTCTTTCCGAATACGAAGATTCCGTGCTCACAGATATACTTTTTGATGCGGAAGGGGACGATCTTACCGCTGTTTGCATCATAAGAGGGGAAAAAGCCGTGCTCATAGAGAACGACGGGTTCTTTTTTGATGCTTCCTTTGCAAAATTCCTGTGCTCGGACGTTATAAAACGCACCGATGACCTTAAATTCCTCTCCCGTTGGGCAGAAAACCACGGCGCAGAAGTTAAAAACTGCGTTATGGATTCCTCCCTTGCGGGATATATTCTTAACGTTTCCGGCGATGATTATTCCGTATCAAGGCTTGCTTCCCTCTATCATGCTCAAGGCTTCGTGCTCAGCGAAAAGAGCGAAGAATATCAGGAGCTTCTTGATAAGGCTTCTGTTTTTCCGGATCTTTGTGATAAGCTCAGAAAAGAGCTTATTCACCACGGCGAGGATAAAATCCTCGATGAGATAGAGATTCCCCTTTCAAAAATCCTTGCTTCCATGGAGCTTCGTGGATTTAAAATCGACCCGGAGGGAATCCGAGCATTTGGAGAGGAGCTTTCTGTTACCATTGCGGAAACAGAAAAGCGCATCTATGAACTTTGCGGCGAAGAATTCAATATTCTTTCTCCAAAACAGCTTGGGGTCGTTCTTTTCGAGCATCTTGGACTTCCCACCAAGAAAAAGACCAAAAGCGGATATTCCACCAGCGCCGACGTTCTTGAGGATATCAGAAAATATCATCCGGCGGTTGATGAGATTCTTGAATACAGAAAACTTACCAAGCTCCGTTCCACATACGTTGACGGACTTCTTAATGCGCTTGCTCCGGACGGAAGAATCCACACCCGTTTTAATCAGAAAGAGACCAGAACCGGAAGAATCAGTTCTCTTGAACCGAACCTTCAGAATATTCCGATTCGTACTGAACTTGGCAGCAAGATGAGAGGATTTTTTGTTGCAAAAGAGGGTTATACCCTTGTTGATGCGGACTATTCCCAGATTGAACTGAGGGTTCTTGCGCATCTTGCCAATGACGAAAACATGATTTCCGCTTTTACCGGCGGAACTGACGTTCATACCCAGACGGCTTCGCAGGTTTTTGGCGTTCCGGAGGATTTTGTCACTTCCCAGATGAGAAGCAGGGCAAAGGCAGTTAACTTTGGAATCGTTTATGGAATCGGCGCATGGAGCCTTGGAGAAAACATTGGGGTTTCTACCAAAGAGGCGCAGCAATATATCGACAGCTATCTTTCTCATTACAGCGGAGTTGACCGCTTTATGAAAGAGAGCATTGAAAACGCAAAAAAATGCGGCTTCGCCGTTACCTCATACGGAAGAAGAAGATATCTTCCGGAGCTTTCTTCCTCTAACTTCAATCTCCGTTCTTTTGGAGAAAGGGTTGCGCGCAATATGCCTATTCAGGGAACAGCCGCGGATATCATCAAGCTTGCTATGGTAAGGGTTGAAAACAGACTTATCAAAGAGGGACTTGATGCAAAGCTTATTATGCAGGTTCACGACGAACTTATAGTTGAGGCAAACAAAAACTGCGCCGAAAAGGTTGCAGAGATTCTTAAATATGAAATGGAAAACGCCGCAAAGCTTTCTGTTCCGCTTCTTGCAGAAGTCGGAATCGGAGAAAACTGGCTCTTGGCGCACTGATAAAAAGGCCCCCTTGCCCAAAGGGAGGCTTTGAAAGGAGAAATTATGAGCGACATTTGGAGTTTATTTGATAAAATTAAAAAAACAGAAAAAGTTTCCGGCCCGCCGGAATATATTATAGTCGGACTTGGTAACCCGGGAAAAGACTATGAAAAAACCCGTCATAACACCGGTTTTATGGCTATGGATAAAATTTCCGATATGGCAGGAGTTCATATCGACAGACTTAAATATAAAGCGCTTACTTCCGTTTGTGAATTCGGCGGAAAAAGCGTTCTTCTTATGAAGCCCCAGACATATATGAATCTTTCCGGCGAGGCGGTTTTTGCCGCTATGGATTTTTATAAAATCCCCCTTGATAAGGTTATCGTAATCTATGACGACACCACTCTTGAGGTTGGAAAAATGAGAATCCGCAAAAAAGGCAGTGCCGGCGGACATAACGGAATCAAGAGCATTATTGCCTGCTGCGGCGGCGACGAATTCCCGAGAATAAAAGTCGGCATCGGCAAGAAGCCCGAGGGTTGGGATCTTGCGGACTGGGTTTTGGGAAAATATTCCGAAGATGACCTTAAGGTTCTTGAGGGAATGTATGAAAAATCCGCAGAAGCGGCAAAACTTATTATGGCCGGAAAAACCGACGAGGCGATGAATAAATTCAATTAAAACATACGGTTAATGTAAATACCTCCTCGGAGGAGGGATGTTTTATAAAACACCTCATCAGTCAGCTCCGCTGACAGCTTCTCCTCAAGGAGAAGCCTAACCCTCCGGGTTCTTGGTTTACCCTCATCCGTCTGCTACGCAGACACCTTCCCCCAAGGGAAGGCTTATAAAGAATCCCTCCACCGCTTCGCGGTTCCCCTCCCTTTAGGCAAGGGAGGCTATTCCTCCGGGAATCCTTTATTTAGGCGACCACATAGGGTCGCCCCTACGTTATCAACTTATAACTTTCAACTTATAAAGAGGTGTGCTATGTTACAAAGCTTTTTGGAAGGCGTACCACAGTTCCGACAGGTGCTTTCTGCGCTTGGGCGGAGTTTTTCCATGCCCGTTTTTGCTGCCGGAATCTCCGGAGCAGAAAGAGCCATGCTCGCTTTTGGCGTTGCGGAAAAATCCAAAAAACCCGTGCTCATAATAACTCCGGATGAACCTTCCGCAACAAGGCTTTCGGAGGATATTGCCCAGCTTTGCTCCGCAGACGAGGTTGCGCTTTATCCTATCCGCGACCTTCGATTCAGAAGTGCAGAGGGCGCATCCTCGGAATATGAACAAAAAAGGCTTTCCGTGCTCGGAAGGGTGCTCAACGGTTCCTGCAGAATCGTTGTATCCTCTGTTGAGGCGGCATTACAGTTTACGATTCCGCCGGGCACATACAGTTTTAATACTTTTTCGATAAAACGCGGCGATACCGCAGATATGGAAGAGCTTTCAAAACGGCTTTCCCGTGCGGGATATGAACGCAGAAGCCAGGTTGATGGCCCATGCCAGTTTTCCGTCCGCGGCGGAATTTTGGATTTTTATTCCCCGCAGGAACTTTATCCGGTTCGTATTGAATTTTGGGGCGATGAGGCAGATTCTGTTGCATATTTTGACCTGGAATCCCAGCGCAGAACCAAGGAAATCGACGAGGCTTTTGTTGCTCCGGCAAGGGAAGTTCTTCCGGATTCCGTCGATATGCTCAAAAAGATACTGAACGATGCTCATGCGAAGCAAAAGGGAAAACACGGTCTGCTCGTTAAGAAAAACATCGAATCCGACCTTGAAAGGTTGGATTCCGGACTCTCTGTTGCGGCAATCGACAGGTATATCCCCCTTATTTATAAGTTCCCGGCGACTGTTTTTGACTATATGACCGATGCTGTTATTATGTGCAGCGAGTTCACCAAACAGAAAGAGATGCTCAAGACTCTTTCCGTTCAGCAGAACGAGGATATTTCCATGCTTTTTGAGGACGGAATCCTCTTTTCCGGCTGTGATAAATTCGGTCTTGATTTTGCGGAATACTGCTGCCTGCTCGACGAGGGAACAACGGTGCTCATGGATTCGTTCCTTAGAAGCGTTAACGAACTTCATGTTCGAACCGTTGCGGATTTTGGCGCCATGAGCCTTTCTCTTTGGAACGGCGATCTTGAATCTTTGGTGGAAGACCTTCGGGACTATGCTCATAGGGGATACAGCGTTGCTGTTCTTTGCGGAACAGAGAGAGCTGCCCATGCTCTTACCACCGACCTTATCAATAACAACATAAACGCGGCCTTTTCAAAGGATGCAAAAATCTCTCCCGGAACGGTTTTCGTGCTCGAGGGTATGCTTTCCACAGGTTTTGAAATTCCCCTTGGAAAAATCGCTGTTATAAGCCAGGGACGCTCCAACATCTCTGAAAAACGCAGAAAGAAATTTAAAAAGGCGGAAAATCCGCTTAAAAGTCTTTCGGATATCACTCCCGGGGACTATGTTGTTCATGTTACCAACGGAATCGGCGTTTTTCAGGGTATTGTTAAACAGGATATCCGCGGCGTTGTTAAGGATTACATCGCAATACGCTATGCCGGAACGGATATGCTCTATGTTCCTGTAACTCAGCTTGACCTTGTATCAAAATACGTCGGCCCAAAGGACGACAAAGCTGTTAAGCTTAATAAACTGAACTCCACAGAATGGCAGAAAACCAGAACCAGAGTTAAAGCCGCCGTTAAGGATATGGCAAAGGAGCTTATTGCCCTTTATTCAAAGAGAATGAAGGCAGAGGGCTTTGCTTTTTCCGAAGATACGGATTGGCAAAGGGATTTTGAAGAAAGATTCCCATACGAAGAAACGGATGACCAGCTCCGCTGTATTGAAGAAATCAAACGTGATATGGAAACCGCAAGACCCATGGACAGACTTCTTTGCGGTGACGTTGGTTTTGGTAAAACGGAAGTTGCAATGCGCGCAGCATTTAAAGCTGTTATGGACGGAAAGCAGGTTGCTGTTCTTGTTCCGACGACCATTCTTGCATGGCAGCATTATCAGTCCTTCCTTCAAAGAACGGACGGATTCCCCATTACGGTTGAGCTTCTTTCCCGCTTCAGGACTCCGAAGCAGCAGGAAAAGATTCTTACAAGGCTTCGCAGCGGCGAAGTTGATATCATAATCGGAACACACAGGATTCTTCAGAAAGACGTTATCTTTAAAGACCTTGGACTTTGCATCATCGACGAGGAACAGCGTTTTGGCGTTGCCCATAAGGAGAAGATGAAAGAGATGAAGGCTTCTGTTGACGTTTTGACTCTTTCTGCAACGCCCATTCCGAGAACTCTTAACATGGCCATGAGCGGAATCCGAGATATGTCCACCATTGAGGAAGCGCCAACAGACAGACACCCTGTTCAGACATACGTTATGGAATACGACAGGGGAGTTATTCTCGAGGCTATCCGAAAGGAACTCCGCAGAAACGGCCAGGTTTTTTATCTTCATAACAATACGGAGACCATTATGGGCTGCGCCGCAAAACTCCAGGAAGATTTGCCCGATGCGAGAATCGCCTATGCCCACGGAAAAATGAGCGAAGAACAGCTTTCCGATATATGGCAGAGCCTTCTTGACCACGAGACGGATATTCTTGTTTCAACAACTCTTATCGAAAGCGGAATCGACGTTCCGTCCTGTAACACCCTTATTATTGAAAACGCAGACCACCTTGGTCTTTCCCAGCTTTATCAGCTTCGCGGAAGAGTTGGACGTTCCAACCGACATGCTTTTGCGTATTTCACATTTACACGAGGAAAATCCATCTCCGATATTGCGCAAAAGCGTCTTTCCGCAATCAGGGATTTTACCCAGTTCGGTTCCGGATTTAAAATTGCTCTTCGCGACCTTGAAATCCGCGGCGCAGGAAATATCCTTGGGGGAAATCAGCACGGACATATGGAATCCGTCGGATACGAGATGTATGTTCAGCTTCTTTCCGAGGCTATTGCGGAAGAAAAAGGAGAAGCTCCGCCGCCTTCCGCAGAAGATTGCGCAATAGATATTGCTCTTGATGCGCATATTCCGGAAAAATATATAAGCTCCCTTAACCAGAGGGTCGATATGTATAAGCGCATTGCGGCAATCCGCAACCAAAACGACGCCGCAGACGTTATTGACGAGCTTATCGACCGATTTGGCGATCCGCCAACTTCCGTTATGGGACTTATCGAAGTTGCAACGCTTCGAAACATGGCTTCCCATCTTGGAATCACGGATATTCGTCAGTTTGATTCCACCATGAGGTTCTATCCGAAGGAGCTTGACCTTGAGCGAATCAGCATGGCGACCCAAAAGATGCAGGGAAGGCTTACTATGGATTTTGTAAGCCAAAAGCCGCATCTTTCCATCAATCTTAAAACTGCGGAACGCCCCATTGAACTTATGAAGAAAGTTCTTCTTGCGATGAGATATGACGGTGAATAAAAAAGCCTCCCTTATGGGAGGCTTTTTTTATTCATTTTAAATTGCCTTTTAATGGGAAACAGGTGTTTTTATACAGCGTTAACTCTTTGGTGTGATAAAGCAAAAAAGCGCTGTTTTATGCGGTTATACGGGGTTTTTTATAAAATTTTTTAAAAAAGTTTTATACAGTTTTTGCATAAATTATGTATATTTCAGAAAAATGAATGTATATCTGCCTTTTAAAAATGCAAGTTCTTTCTTTTTTGTGCAGTTTGCATAAAACATATTCTTAAATTTCGTCAGTTTTCTATATAGACAGGGGTTGATTTGCAGGATATGTTGCGTTATAATGTAGCCGACATACGGACAGTATGCAATATCAAACCGGCAGCAAGGAAAGCTCCTTGCGCCTTATCAAAAGACGAAAGGAATTGATTTTTATGTTCTCTAACATTTCTTTTAACGACTATCGCTGCCAGATTGAGGAAAGAATGCCTTCTTCTCCTTGCTGGGCAAGAAACGAAAAAATGGCTTACTGTGAGGGTTTTTCCGCTCTTGTATCTGAGAAAAAATCCGTAAGCATTACTAAAATTATTTCCGCACTTATCATCTCTCTTATCAAATAATATAAACGGCAAAGAGAAAGCCGCCCAATGGGCGGCTTTTCTTTTATTTAAAACTGTATTTCTATCGCGGACAGTTGGTGTATATACACGCACTTTATGCAGGATGTATATTTTCTTTCCTGCAAAAAATCCTTCATTTTTTCGGTATAAACGAAAAAGCGGTTTTTTCTTTGCAATTTTGTGTTTTTTTGGCGGCGAAAATTTAATGATTTTATCGGTTAAAGTGGGGGTGGCATTAATCTCGCATTGAGGGGGAGGCAGATTGGAATTCCTCCACCGCTTCGCGGTCCCCCTCCCTTTAGGCAAGGGAGGCTATCCCTCCGGGAATCCTTTTTATCCCTCATCCACCATTCCTCCGGAATGGTCCCCCTTCCCCCAAGGGAAGTCAAAGCGGAACGGTCAAGACCGTTCCCTACACTATCAACTATCAACTTTAAACTATCAATTTATAAAGAATCCCTCCACCGCTTCGCGGTCCCCCTCCCTTTAGGCAAGGGAGGCTAGCAAAAAAGCACCCTTGCGGGTGCTTTTTTATTGTTTTGATATTATTCTGCGGTGGGTTCGGCAGGAGCTTCGGAAACTTCGGCAGGTTCTGCGGAATCTGCGGATTCTGCATTTTCTGCGGATTCGGATTCTTCTGCTTCTTCATCTTCGCCTCTCGGTGCAACGGTGAAGGAAACAACTCTCGAATCTTCGGAAGCAAGGCGCATTACTTTTACGCCGGAAGCGCCACGCTGCTGGACGTTAACTTCGGAAACAGAAAGACGGATGATGATACCGTCGGAGCTGATTGCGATGATATCGTCGTCGTCTGCAACAGCTTTGATACCTGCAACTTCGTCGGTTTTATAGTTCTGGAGACCTTTACCGCCGCGCTGCTGGATACGGTAATCTTCGAACTCGGTTCTTCTTCCTTTACCGCCGGCACTGATGGTGAGGAGTTTTTTGCCTTCCTCAACAACTTCCATACCGACGACTTCGTCGCCTTCGGAAAGTTCGATTGCTCTTACGCCGCGGGCAGTTCTTCCGAGTTCGCGGGCATCGGTTTCTTTAAAGTGGATTGCCATGCCGTTTTTGGTTGCAACGATAAGCTCGTCCTCGCCACCGGTAAGACGTACCCATTTAAGTTCATCGCCCTCATCAAGGCTGATGGCGTTAAGTCCGCTCTTACGAACATTGCGGTATGCGGAAAGACGGGTTCTCTTGATAACACCGGCTTTGGTGACCATGGTGAGGTAGCTGCCCTCTTCGTCGATGATTCCGCCGAGTTTGATAAGGGTAGTAACCTTTTCATCCTGTTCAAGAGGAAGAACGTTAACAATATTTGTACCTCTTGCGGCTCTCTGGCTTTCGGGAATTTCGTATCCTTTGATACGGAAAACCTTACCCTTATCGGTGAAGAAGAGGATATAGTCATGGGTGGAAACGGTGAAGAGGCTTTCAACATAGTCCTCATCACGTCTGGTCATGCCGGAAATACCTCTTCCGCCGCGGCGCTGTGCTTTATAAGCTTCAACGGGCTGGGATTTGATGTATCCGAAATGGGTAAGGGTGATAACTCTGTCTTCGACGGGGATAAGGTCTTCAAGATCCATTTCGCCGCTGATGGTTTCGATTCCGGTTCTTCTGTCATCGCCGAATTTTTCTGCGATTTCGCGCATTTCTGCCTTGATGATGTTATCAACAAGGTGCATATCGGAGAGAACCTCTTCCAATTCTGCAATTTTTGCGCGGATTTCCATAAGTTCGTTTTCCATAGCCTCTCTGTTAAGAGAAGAAAGACGACCGAGGCGCATTGCAAGGATTGCGTTTGCCTGGATTTCGGAAAGACCGAAGCGTTCCATAAGTCTTGGACGGTTTTCGTTATCGTCACGGCCGGAACGGATTATGCGGATAACTTCGTCGATGTTATCCTGGGCGATTTTGAGACCTTCGAGGATATGCTCGCGTTCACGGAGTTTTCCGAGATCGAATTTTGTTCTTCTTACTATAACTTCGCGCTGGAAGTCGATATAGTTTTTGAGCATATCTTTAAGAGGAAGAATCTTCGGCTGGCCGTTAACAAGGGCAAGCATGATAACGCCGCAGGTATCCTGAAGCTGGGTATAGGTATAGAGCTGGTTAAGAACAACCTGTGCATTTGCATCACGTTTAAGCTCTATAACGATTCTCATACCCTCGCGGTCGGATTCATCACGAAGGTCGGAGATTCCCTCAACTCTTTTTTCTTTAACGAGGTCTGCAATACTTTCGATAAGTCTTGCTTTATTGACCATATAAGGGATTTCGGAAACGACTATGCGATAACGGTCGTTCTTCCATTCCTGAATTTCTGCACGGGAACGAACAAGAAGTTTTGCTCGGCCGGTTGCATATGCAGCACGGATTCCGGCTCTTCCCATAATGATACCGCCGGTGGGGAAATCGGGTCCCTTGATATGTTCCATAAGGTCATCGAGGGTTGCATCCGGATTATCGATAAGGCAGCATGCTGCTTCGACGGTTTCACGAAGGTTATGGGGCGGAATATTTGTTGCCATACCAACGGCGATACCGACAGAACCGTTAACAAGAAGGTTCGGATACTTAGAGGGGAGGACGACGGGTTCTTTTAAACGGTCGTCATAGTTGGACATAAAATCAACAGTATCTTTATCGATATCGGTGAGCATTTTGGTTGCCATTCTGCTCATACGGGATTCGGTATAACGATATGCTGCAGGCGGGTCGCCATCCACGGAACCGAAGTTTCCGTGACCATCAACAAGGGGTGCTCTCATAGAGAAATCCTGTGCAAGACGAACCATTGCATCATAAACGGAAGCATCGCCATGGGGGTGATACTTACCGAGAACAGAACCGACGGTATCTGCACATTTTCTGTATGCTTTGTTCGGTTCGAGTCCGTTTTCATACATGGTATAGAGGATTCTTCTATGAACAGGCTTTAAGCCGTCGCGAACATCCGGAAGAGCACGGGATACAATTACGGACATGGAATAATCCAGGAAGGATTTTTTCATCTCGCGCTCGATATTAACGTTTATAAGTTTTGCCTTCGGCATATCGTCATCAAGTTCGATGGCTGCTTCGGGTATTTTCTTTTCGTTTTCTTCCAAAACGGTTTCCTCCGTTCTTATTAAATACCTCCCTTGTTAAAGGGAGGGGGACCGTCGAAGACGGTGGAGGGATTCTTTTATATGAATCCCCCAGTCATTTCCTTCGGAAATGCCAGCCCCCTTTGACAAGGGGGCTTATTTTTTAAAACAGAAATCATGACTGTAGGGACCGTCGTCCCCGACGGTCCGCGGAACGCTGAGGACAGCGTTCCCTACGGTTATATAATTTTCCCTTTACACAAGGGGGCTTATTTTTTAATCCTCGTCTTCGGTTTCTGCAAGTTCTGCTTCGAGAGCTTCGATTTCTTTTTCGATTTCGTCGAGTTCTGCTTCCTCTGCTTCTTCAAGAGCTTCGCGCTCTGCGAGGATTTTTTTGCCCTCTTCGATTTTCTCGTTTGCCCAGGCGAT
The DNA here is from genome assembly GCA_017547705.1 of Oscillospiraceae bacterium. Lineage (GTDB taxonomy): Bacteria > Bacillota > Clostridia > Oscillospirales > Ruminococcaceae > UMGS1668. The sequence continues at coordinate 2,641 of JAFYOZ010000041.1, read as the reverse complement.
ATATTCTTCGATATTTACGCCTTCGGCAAGCATAACTTCTTTTGCAACAAAGAGCTGGTTTGCAAGGGTGAATTCAAGATAAACAACGTTTTCGGATTCCCAGCAGCGGTTAAACTGTCCCCATTCGAAGAATTCATCACGGGGCTGTGCTTTTTCGAGGACGCCGTCCTCATATACTGCAAGGATAATCTCGTTGGTAAGATACTTGCTGGAATTATAATATTCTCTGGTTGCTTTTTCGAGGCGCTTCGGGAAGAATTTATAATAGGTAAGAAGATGATAGCAAAGATATCCGGACATTACCGCAACAAGGAACCAGAACATAAATCCGGTATAGTTGATCCAATCGAAGAAGGTTCTTCCGTCTGCAAGATACTGGGGAAGATCGAAGTTTTTAACTGCTCCAACGAGGAAGCAAACACAGATGATTCCCATGATTCCGCCAAAAACTTTTTTAAGTTTTTTATCTCTTTCGATTGCCGGAGCAGAAACAGTATCGTTATATTCACGGTAAACTTCGAGGGTAGGGATATGAGTGAAAACGTATTTCGGTTCGCCATATTCTGCGATATCTATTCTCGGGATTTCTACCTTCGGTTTAGCGGCTCTTTTAAACATATTAAAACCCATGTTTTTTTCCTCCTAAATTATACGTCAAGGTTCTGTACGTATTTTGCGTTGGTTTCGATAAATTCTCTTCTGGGTTCAACTTTATCGCCCATGAGAATAGTGAATACTTCATCCGCTGCTGCTGCGTCTTCAAGTTCGACACGGAGCATGATTCTGCGTTCCGGATCCATGGTTGTTTCCCAAAGCTGTTCGGGGTTCATTTCACCAAGACCTTTATAGCGCTGGATATCGCTCTTTTTGGTGCCTTCCGGATCAAGTTCGCGGATAATATCGTCGCGCTCTTCATCGGAATATGCATAACGGATCTTTTTGCCTATTACAATTTTATAAAGAGGCGGCTGTGCAATATATACATGTCCCTCTTCGATAAGAGGACGCATATAACGGAAGAAGAAGGTGAGAAGAAGGGTTCTGATATGAGAACCGTCAACGTCCGCATCGGCCATGATGATGATTTTTCCGTAACGGAGTTTTGAAAGATCAAGTTCATCACCGATTCCGCAGCCGAGGGCAAGAACGATAGGAGTAAGTTTATCGTTATTATAAACTTTATCGATTCTTGCTTTTTCTACGTTGAGCATCTTACCCCAAAGAGGAAGGATCGCCTGGAAGGTTCTGTCTCTGCCCTGTTTTGCGGAACCGCCTGCAGAGTCACCCTCTACGATGTAGATTTCTGTTTTTACGTTATCACGGTCGGAACAGTCTGCAAGTTTTCCCGGAAGGGTTGCGCTTTCGAGTGCGGATTTTCTTCTTGCGGTTTCTCTTGCTTTTCTTGCGGCTTCTCTTGCTCTTGCTGCACCGAGGGATTTTTCAAAAATAGCCTTTGCGATGCTGGGGTTTTCCTCAAAATATGTTTTGAGTTTTTCATAGAGCATTTTATCGACCATAGCTCTCATCTCGGTGTTGCCGAGTTTTGTTTTGGTCTGGCCTTCAAATTCCGCATTGGTAAGTTTTACGGAGATAACTGCGGTAAGACCTTCTCTTACGTCTTCGCCGGAGAGGTTTTTATCGTTATCCTTAAGGATTTTTTTCTCTCTTCCGTAATCGTTGAATGCCTTGGTAAGAGCGTTCTTGAAACCGGTTTCATGGGTACCGCCATCCACGGTATGGATGTTGTTTGCAAAGCTTATGACAACGTCGTTATAGCTGTCGTTATACTGCATTGCAACTTCTGCGGTGGAATCTCCGTTTCTTGCGGAGAAATAAAGAACTTCCGGATGTACGGTTTCAAGACCTTTTTTCTTATGGATATATTCAACAAAGGATTTGATACCGCCCTCGTAATGAAGAACTTCGGATCTGATATTTTCTTCATCGCGTTTATCGGTGAAGATGATTTTTACGCCGGCATTAAGGAAAGCCTGTTCACGAAGACGGGTTATGAGAACGTCGTATTCGTATTCGAGGGTTTCGAAAATCTGGTCATCGGCTTTAAAAAGGACGGATGTTCCTTTTTCATCGGTATCGCCGACGATTTCGAGATTTCCTTCTGCAACGCCTCTTTTAAAGCGCTGGCGATATACGTGCTCGCCATCGCGGACTTCAACCTCGAGCCATTCGGAAAGAGCGTTAACTACGGAAGCACCAACGCCATGAAGACCGCCGGATACTTTATAGCCGGAACCGCCGAACTTACCGCCTGCATGGAGAACGGTAAATACAACGGTTACTGCCGGGATTCCGAGTTTTGCATGGATACCAACGGGGATTCCTCGACCGTTATCGGTAACTCTTACAAGGTTACCCGGAAGAAGTTCTACGTTGATATCGGTGCAATAGCCCGCAAGTGCTTCGTCGATTGCGTTATCGACGATTTCATAAACAAGGTGATGCAGACCTTTCGGGCCTGTTGAACCGATATACATACCGGGTCTTTTTCTTACTGCTTCAAGTCCTTCAAGAACCTGTATTTGGTTTTCGTCGTAGGTTTCCTGCATGGGTTCTACGGCAAAGGGAGTATTTTCCACAATATACCTCCTGATATTTTTACCGCAAAAAGCGGTGGATTTTT
>JAFYOZ010000040.1 GCA_017547705.1 Oscillospiraceae bacterium | reverse complement strand
TCCGAGTTTAAGCTGTGCATCTTCATAACCAAGCCTTGCGGAAATATAGATAAGCTCAAAACCGTGGAATTTTCCATCAAAGCCGGTTTCAAAATCATACATCATTTCGCCGTAATCTCCGGCCCACTGAACAAATTCCTCGTAAGCATTTATATCAGGAACAGCATAGCACCAGCCTTCTTCAATAGCATCAAAAAGTTCTTCGTATTTAAGCTTTTTGAAAGGACTTTTTTTATAAAATTCAAGAGCTTTTTCAAAGTTTACCGGAACACCGATTCCCTCTTCGAGCATTCTTGCGGCGTTTTCCGAACCAAGAACGTAATCTTCCTCATCTGCCCGGAGATACCAGAAAAACGCTTCGTGCCATTTTTCTTCGCCACCATAGTCGCCCATTTCCTCGCAGATTTCTGCAATATCGATCATCGCCCGAACGTCGCCGGACTTTGCATCTTTAAAACAGGAGCGATATGTTCTTTCCTCCGGCGGAAGTCTTTTTGGTGCTTCGGTTTTCTGTATCGGTGCCGGTTCGGGTTCCGGTTTGGAAATCGGAGCAGAAATTTTAAGTTCGAAAGGTTTTACAGTGATTACGGGCTCTTTGATTTCTTTGGGTTCTTCAACTTTTTTCGGTTCTTCTTTTTCTAAAAGCAATCTTTCTTTTGCTATAGCATTAAGAAGCGAAGCCGCTTCTTCCCCATAGCTTTTTATTTTCACGCTTCTGCGTGTTCCGCCGGAAAAATAGGCAATAAGATTTCCGTTTGAATATTCCGCTTTTTCAAGATTGTCAAAATAGATTCCTTTAAGGCTGCCTTCGGAAAAATCTATTTTTTCTTCCGTAAGTATGGCTCCGGATTTTCCGTTTCCAAAAAGCGAACCATCCAAAAGCGCAACAACTTTTTCCGGTTTTGTGTATTTATCATAGCTTTTTATAGCGTTCAAAATCTGTTTTTCGCTGAGCTTGGACGCTAAAACAAAATGTTTGCTTTCGATTTTTCTATATGTTTCAACTGCTTTTTCAAGCTGCTTTCGGTTGGGTCTCATTTTTTAAAAAAGCACCTCCGTCTTTTTGATGTTTTTATTTTATCACCAAAAAACAACGCTGTAAACCGGGTTTGTGTTATAAAAAAATCCCCTCCGAAGAGGGGATTTTATTTTTTATTCAATTACCAGTTGGATTCTTCGAATTTAACTTCTATAAGGTCGCCTTCTGCGGGAACATATCCCCAAAGACCGACGGTTGCGTATTCGCCGTTATAATAGCAAGCCCAATATACGCTCCAGTTTTCTGCATCCTGCTCAAGTTCGCCGATGCTTCCAATCATATCGCCGTCATAAATGGTGTAATCAATGCCGTTTTCGGTAAGGTATTCTTCGATGATTTCACCTGCGGTTTTTTCTCCGATTTCTGCCTCGAATTCATAAAGAACAGCAGAGTTTACTGCATCGGAAATAACAAATTTTGCCTTCGGAGCAGAACAGCCGGCAAAGCTGAGCACCATCATGAGCACGAGCACAATTGCGATGATTTTTTTCATTTTTTATATCCTCCTTCGGATTTTTATACCTACATTATACTCTCGTTTTTTGCTTTTAGCAAGAATGGAATATGTTCCAAACTTGCTGTCTTTTTATCCGAGAATCTTTGCAAGATTTGCAAAATCATTGAGGGAAAGTTCTTCCGCTCTTGCGTTCTGGCTAAGTCCGCATTCTTCCAAAGCGGCAAGAATTTCGTCCTTTCCTTTACCCAATCCAGAGGAAAGAGAGTTCGTCAAAGTTTTTCTTCTCTGGCTGAAAGATGCCTTAACTATGCGGAAAAATTGCTTTTCATCGTCAACTTTTACTGCCGGTTCTTTTCTAAGGGTAAGGCGAAGAACTGCGGAAGTTACGTTTGGCGGCGGAACAAAATTTCCTTTGGAAACATCGAAAAGTTTTTCCGGTTCGCTGTAATAATTGATAGCGGCAGAGATAGCTCCGCAATCCCTTGTTCCGGGTTTTGCGGCGATTCTTATTGCTGCTTCTTTCTGTACCATAACGGTAAGATTCATGGCACCGATATTTTCCTCAAGAAGCTTCATAATAATTGGAGAAGTGATGTAATAGGGCAGGTTTGCACAGACTACAAAAGGCTTATCGCCAAAATGCTCACGGATAACGCTCTTAAGGTCAAGTTCGAGCACGTCTGCGTTAAGAATTGTGACATTATCGAACTCACCGAGGGTTTCTTTGAGCACCGGAAGAAGTGCTTTGTCGATTTCGATGCTCAAAACTTTATCTGCACGAAGAGCAAGCTCTTTTGTGAGCACGCCCATTCCGGGACCGATTTCCAAAGCGCAGATTCCTGGACCGACTCCGCTTTCTTCCGCAATTCTTGGACAAAGATCCGGGTTTACGATAAAGTTCTGTCCAAAGCTTTTGGAAAATTTAAAACCGTGGCGGCCAAGAATTTCTCTTACAACATTTATGTTAGAAAGTTCAGGCATTTTAATCCTCCTAAACAAGATTTTTCGGTTCTATTATATCTTTTTATTACGAATCTGTAAAGTTTTTATATGGATTCATTCTTTCGCCTTGACGGATTCTGTGTTTTACTATAAAATATAATAGTTAAATTATGTTTATTCGGAGGTGAAAACATTGATAAAGCTTGTCAATGTAAACAAAACTTTCGGAAACCTCCATGTACTTAAAGACGTTAACCTTGAGGTTAAGGAAGGAGAAAAGCTCGTCATCATCGGACCTTCCGGAAGCGGAAAATCCACAACGGTGCGCTGCATGAACTTCCTTGAAGAGCCGACTTCCGGCGAAGTGTATATTGACGGAGAACTTCTTACCCATAAAAACAAAACCGAACTTGTAAGAAAAACCTCCGCAATGGTTTTCCAGCAGTTTAACCTTTATCCCCACATGGACGTTCTTCATAACCTTACTCTTGCTCCGATAAAGCTTCAGAAAAAATCCAAGGCAGAAGCCGAAGAACTCGCTATGAAGTATCTTAAAATCGTCGGACTTGAAGATAAGGCTCATGTATATCCCACAACTCTTTCCGGCGGACAGCAGCAGAGAGTTGCCATTGCAAGAGCTCTTACTACCCAGCAGAAAATCATTATTTTTGATGAACCAACGTCTGCTCTCGACCCGGAAACCGTTCAGGAAGTTCTTGATGTTATGATTAAACTTTCTGAAGAAAACATAACCATGGTAGTAGTAACCCATGAGATGGGCTTTGCAAGAGAAGTTGCGGACAGAATCGTATTTATGGACGAAGGCCGCATTATCGAAGAAGGAACTCCGGAACATTTCTTTACAAATCCGGAAAACGAAAGAACAAAAGCCTTCCTCGGAAAAATCCTGAGGCAGTAATGCGCAGCATTACTGTAGGGAACGTCGTCCCCGACGTTCCGTTATATTGCATTTACCATGAAGCGGAACGCTGAGGACAGCGTTCCCTACAGTCGTTTTGGCGGCGTATTTTGAAAGGAGTACCTATGAAAAAAATTATATCCGTAATTCTTGTTATCGCTATGATGCTCTGTTTTGCTTCCTGCGGCGGAAACACCGAAGTTACCGTCGAGGATATCAAAGCAAGAGGCGTTCTCCGTGTCGGAATCAAAGATTCCCTCATCGGCATGGGATATCTCGATCCCGCAACCGGCGAATATTCCGGACTTGAAATTGATATCGCAAGAAAAATCGCAGAAGAAATGGGCGTTGAAATCGAGTTCCTCGTAGTAACCCCCACAACCCGTCTTCAGATGATCGATTCCGGCGATATCGACATCAGCCTTTCCAACTTCACCATCACCGAAGAGCGCAAAATGAGCTATCATTTCTCTGCTCCCTATTACACCGACGCAGTCGGCGTTATGGTTCTTAAATCCTCCGGAATCAATTCTCTCGAGGATCTTAACGGAAAAACCGTCGGCGTTACCATGAGCTCCACTTCTGCACAGTCCCTTAAAAATTACCTCGGCGAAGGTTACGAGCTTTCTTTTGATGAGTTCGAAGACCACGCCGCAATCAAACTTGCTCTTTCCGCAGGTGCAATCGATGCACACTGCGTTGATACCGTTGTTCTCTCCACTTATATGGACGACACCACAATGATTCTTGAAGACCGCTTTGCTGCACAGCCTTTTGGTGTTGTATCCAAACTTTCCAACACCGAACTTAACGCATACGTTGATGCGCTTATTGAAAAATGGCTTAACGACGGCACTATCGATGCTCTTCGCGAAGCAAACGGACTTCTTCCCAGCTTTGAGGGATAAATAAAAAACCTCCCTTGTTAAAGGGAGGTGGATTTTTCGCCGCAGGCGAAAAAGACGGAGGGATTCTTTTTGCATGAATCCCCCAGTCATTTTCGGCAAAGCCGAAAATGACAGCCTCCTTTAGGCAAGGGGGCCTGATATGATTGAAAGGAAGTGAAAAGAATGAATAGCGGCGTTTTTGCCCTTTGGCGCTGGGAAGCACTTTGGAACGCAAGAACCGAATTTATCGATGCGTTTTTTGTAACGGTAAAAGTATCTGTTTTTGCGCTTATTCTTGCGCTTTTCCTTGGAGTTTTGTTCGGACTTTTCTCTTCCGGAACAAACAAGATTCTTAAAGGCATCGCAAGATGCTATGTCGAATTCTTCCAGAACACCCCTCTTGTTCTCCAGGTTCTTTTTATGTATTACGGTCTGCTCTATGCCGGAGTTGATCTTTCTAAAGAACAAATAGGTGTGATCGGTCTTGGAGTATATACCGGCGCATATATTTCCGAAGTTGTAAGAACGGGAATCACTTCCATTCCCTACGGACAGACGGAAGCTGCCCTTTCCCAGGGTTTTACCCATCTTCAGGCGATGCGCTATATAATCCTTCCCCAATCCGTAAAAATCGCTTTGCCGCCTTTGGTCAACCAGATGGTAGCCCTTATAAAAAACACCTCCGTTCTTGCGATGATTGCCGGAGGCGACCTTATGTACCGTTCAAACGCATGGGCATCCAACGGAACGCTCAGCTATGGCCCTGCATATCTCACCTGCGGAATCCTTTTCTTTGCAATTTGCTTCCCGCTTACGTATTTTGCAAAGAGATATGAGCAGAAACTTAAAAACCGCGCAAATTCCTCTGAAAGAGAGGTGGGCGCAAAATGATGGAAGAAATCGCACTTATTTTTACAAGCTATAACATTTCCTATATCGTTGCCGGACTTGGTATGACCCTTTTGATTGCGGTCATAACCCTTTTTGGCGGAACGCTTTTTGGAACGGTTCTTGCGCTTCTCAATACTTATGGAGGAAAATTCGGAAAAATTGCAGCGGTTATCGTCGAAATTTTCCGAAACACTCCTCTGCTCCTTTGGGTTTTCGTCGCTATTGCGGCGGTACCTCTTCCTTCGCTTCTTTCAAGAGCGCTTGTTGCAACCGTTATTTTCAATGCGGCGATAATCTCCGAAATTATCCGCGGCGGACTTAATGCGGTTCCAAAAGGTCAGATTGAAGCCGGCAGAAGCCAGGGTTTTTCCTTTGTTCAGATAATGGTTTATATAATTCTTCCCCAAACTTTCAGAAGAATCATTCCAACTCTTACGAGCCAGAGCATCACCATTATTAAGGATACCTCTTATCTTGCACAGATAGGCGTTGCGGAGCTGATGTTTGTTATCAAAAAACTTATGTCCACCGCAAACTCTTTTACCGGACATTCCATCACAGCCGAGGATGTTTTCATCCTCTTCGGAACGGCGGCGATAATCTATTTTATCATCAACTTCAGCCTTTCCGTTGCTGTCCGCAAGATGCAGAAGAAAATCGATATTACAATGAAATAATTGTTATAAAAAAACAGGCACTTCGCAAAGAAGTGCCTGTTTTTTCTTCCCGGAGGGTTAGCCTCCCTTGCCTAAAGGGAGGGGGACCACGAAGTGGTGGAGGGATTCTTTCAAAAGCTTCCCGGAGGGTCAGCCTTCCCAGAGGGGAAGGTGGACCATTCCGAAGGAATGGTGGATGAGGGATTAACAGGTAACGCGGAGCGTATATTGATATATCCCTCCTCCGCCATCGCTTTGCGATGCCACCTCTTGCTCGCCGCAGACGGCAGACCCCTCTGTTTCGCTTCGCTCAACATCTCCCCTAATAGGGGAGTCTCCTCCGAGGAGGTGTTTACATGAACCGTAGGGGCGGATTAGGTGTTATATAAATGTAACGCCAAAGAAACGCCTTCCATCAATCGAGGATAAAAAAACGCCCCCTTATCAAAGGAGGCGTTTTAAAAACTCTATCAATAATCGTTAAGGTCGATGGTGTTTATAAGGTCGATAAGTTCTTCGATTCCGCGTCCGGTTAAGGAACTTGTGATAACAATATGCCTTGCTCCGGCGTTATGGAGAAAAAGTTCTGCCTGGTCGGTGGAAACATCGTCAGAATCCGCCTTTGTAACGATTCCGATTACCGGTTTAGCAAAGCTCATGGAAAACATCTGTGGAAGGCGGCAGATATCGTTTCCGCAGTCATGGCAGAAGCAGACTATATCCGCATCATAAGCAGGGGTTATTGCTGCGCCGCGGCTGAAAAACGGAGTATCCGTATATTCGCCGGGGGTATCGATAGCGTCGGACCAGGCCTCGATGGACTGGGTTTTGTGATAGGTCATATCAAGGTTATGAAGACGGCGGATGAGGGTTGTTTTTCCGCATCTGGAACGTCCCACGAGGATTATTTTTCTGGATTCTATCTTTTTTGTAAGCCCAAGAGAACGGTGATATTCCTCTCTGTCCTCCGGATTAACAAGAGCGGCGTTTACGGAATCTTTTTCGGACATAGCGCACCTCCGAAAGCAAGTAATGATATGGTTTTATTTTACCCATAAAAGCCGCCTTTTTCAAGAGATTTTATAAAAAAGGGTTTATATGCCGCTATATTTATGGTATAAATAAATTATATTAAAGCCCCCTTGAGTAAAGGGGATGTCAGCGAAGCTGACTGAGGGATTGCTTTTTTAAAGGAGAAATTTATGAAAGTTCTTTTTGAAGATAAATTCATCATCATAGTGGAAAAACCCGCAAGCGTTCTTTCCGAACCCGGCGACGGAGAAGATATCGTAACAATGGCATCGAACCATGTCTGTAAGCCATGCTATCTTGTTCACCGCCTTGATAGAAACACCGGCGGAGCAGTGGTGCTTTCAAAGATGCAGAAAGCCACCGGAAAGCTTTCTGAAGCCATTCAGAAGCGTGAGTTCGAAAAAGAATACCTTGCTGTAATAAAAGGCGTTCCGGAGGAAGCAGAGGGCATCTATAAAGACCTGCTTTTTAAAGATTCCCAAAAGAATAAAACCTTTGTTGTTAAAAGGGAACGCAAAGGCGTTAAGGAAGCGAGCCTTGAATACAAGGTTCTTTCAACCGCGGAGCACCCGGAACACGGAAAAATCTCCCTCATCAGAGTTAAGCTTCATACCGGAAGAACCCACCAGATCCGTGTTCAGTTTGCAAGCAGAAAAATGCCGCTTTTGGGTGACGGAAAATACGGCAGCCGCGATAACCATTGTGAAACCGCTCTTTGGAGCAACCGTCTTGCATTTAAACACCCTATAACAGGCGAAAACATCGAGGTAAAATCCATGCCTCCGGAAGAATATCCCTGGAATATTTTTGATATAGAAAACCTTTGATAAAAAATGAGCACCGCGATTTTATCGCGGTGCTCAAACTTTTTATTACAGAAAAAATCCGAAAGAACAGCTTGCTGCGTTCAGCAATATAGAGGCAAAAAACGCCTTTTTCATGCCGAAATCGCCCATTTTCTCATACAAAACCGCTTCCGTAATTACAGCAAAAACTTCCAGGAAAGCAAAAGCCAAATAATAATATGGAAGATAAAAACTCCCCCACAAAACCAGAAGAATGTTCACTATCGGGTTTGTGAGCATGTTTACGAGCACGCTATGAAAGGCTGTGCTCTTTCTTTTTATAAAAACGAGCACCAGTGCTCCTTCTATGAGCACGGTCAGCAAAAGGTTCCTTAAAAGGATTAATGCCGGATTCATTTTTTCTTGTTTTTCTTCTTATATTTTCCGCAGCGTTTTCCGTTCGGAACATGTTCGGAATCTTTTACCTTTTCGCCGCTCATATATGCGGTTACTTTTTCGGTGGTCTGGCGTTTTAATTTTTCGCGTTCTCTTCTCTGGCGGTTGGTTTCTTTAACATCGTCCTCGGTGGGGTGTTTTCTTTTATGCCAAGCCTTAAGGCCAAAGAAAACTCCGGACATGATTGCAAAAGAAAGCATTGCGGTGATTACAAGAACGCCGACTCCGTTTGCGCTTCCGGACATAAAAACAGGGCTTGCAACAATCATTTTATGTGGTACTCCTTATTTTCTGTTTTTTCTTATGATATTAATTATAGCAATTCCGCTGATAATTGCAAGCAAAACCGCGCCGATAATGATATAGGATCTGTATTCATACCACATAAGCTCCATGGGAGATAAGGGCGCAATATCCATTAAGATGCTCATTTTTTGTTCTCCTCATTCTTTTTGATAGCCTTTTTTATAAGCCATGCCGCAAGAAAAACAATTCCGGCAAGAGCTCCGGCAATAAGAAGAAAAGTTCCGCCGATTATGGCATACATCGGGCCAACAGCAACATCAAGAAAATACATTTACAGCACCTCCGCTTTATTTTTATCCGCAGAAAAGAAAATACATCCTGCAGAAATTATGATTATAACAGCCAAAACAGCAAAGTTTTTCTCCAAAGCGATAAAAAAGCTTGGAACAGCGCCCAAAAGCAAAGCTGCCGTTGTTAATCCAAAAGCTGTTCCGGGGCTTTTTTTAAGCTTTTCCGCAATTATACAAAGGGTTATTGGCATCGTGATATTAAAAAGCAAAATACCAATCAGGGAAAGAACGGCGTTGTTTGTTCCAAGACCGATGAAAACACCGGAAAGAAGAAGGCTTATAACTCCGGTCCTTTTTGCACCGAAAAAATCCGCAGCAAAGCCGCCGATGAATTTTCCGCCAAAGGCCGCAACGCCGGAAAGAAGAATAAGTTCCTCCGTTGTTTTCCAATCCGCCGGCATAATGGTTCCTCCGAAGGAACGAATCAGAACAGAAACCAGCGCAAGGATGATTATTATCCATGTGGAATATTTTTTGTTTGCGGCAAAATTTATCTCCGAATCTCCGGAAAAATCTGTCTTTTTTTGAGCTATAAAACAAAGAACGCCGCAAATCGCAAGAACAATAAGAGGGAGAAGAAGGGAAGTTCCTTTTCCGCTGTTATAAACAGCAAGGGCAACACCCAAAGCGCCGGAAGATACAAAAATTCCGCTTCTTTTTATTTTTCCGCCGGAATTTATAAGGCTGTCCATTCCGCCGCCAACATGGAAAAAGGCATTACCGATTCCGATGAGCAAAATCCCGCTCCAACGGGAAAAACCGGAAAAAGCACCGCCAAAAAGCACAAGAAAACATCCGACCGCCGCAGAAGGAAAACTTCTTTTTTCGTCACAAAAAGAGCCTATAAGCATTTGCAGACCAAATGCAAGAAAATTATATACCACTATTCCAAGGGCGTATTCCGGCGTTCCGAAGGAATCGCAAAGGGGATTTATCACCGTAAAAATACAGATATAATCGACAATAAAATGTGAAAAAGTATATGTAAGAAGGGAAAAATTCTTCATAAAAACACTCCTTTCATACATAAGGGTGCAAAAAAGTGGGGAATTATCTCTGCTTTTTGTTTTTTATAAGGACAAAAACACCGAGGGTAACAGGCACAAAATAAAAAAGGCTTTTTATAAAAATTTTTCGCATTGTTTTTCTCCTTTTCCTTTTAAAAACAAAGTACCTTTTCCCGGAAAAAACGCAACACAAGATTTTTTAAAATGCCACTTTTTTATAAATTATAT
>JAFYOZ010000009.1 GCA_017547705.1 Oscillospiraceae bacterium | reverse complement strand
TTTTAAGATATTCTTCATATTCATAAGGAATTCCGATATCGTAATTTTTGTAGTAGTGGAGAAAATCAAAAGGAAACCTGAAATCTCCGTCCTCAAAAAATCCTGCATCCAGCTTTTCTCCGGTAAACATATCCGCGGTATATAAGCTCGTTGCCCATTTTTCTACGGCATCAGACTCTATATGAGCTATTACTTTTTCCTTTGAAATATTATTTTTGAATTTTTTGTAATCATCAAATTCTTCGTGATATTCCCCATAAGGAAGTCCTTTAAACCACCCAAAACGTTTCATTTTATATTTCCTTTCATTAGTATTCTCCAATCATTTTCCGCATATTTTTTGAACTGTTCCCACTATAACATAAGGCTATGAGCCCTTTTATTAATACCATTTAAATCTTATAATCGGATTCTTTTCGTTTTCCCAGACGGCAAAACAATAATAATCATACCAATCTTCCGGATCTTCGGATTTTTTAAATATTTTTTCAAAATCATCTGCTTTATCAAAAGGAATAAGCCATCCTGAAAGATTTTCTCCTTCCATTAACTCGTTTGAAAATTCTCTTCCTTCACCGCTATCCGCAAAAAACACAGCGCCTCTTCTTCTTGCTTCATCCTGCACTATCGAAAAGAAGCGTTCAAATTTATTTCCCTCTGGCTTCCTTAACCCTTTCATTGTTTATTCCTCCTTTCAGTATGGTTATAAATTCATTATCGTATTCCCTTACAACAACCACATCTTCGCCTCTAATATAATATTTAACTTTGCCTATTTGACATCTCCAGTTATCTCCTACGGCGACCTCTTCTGCATTATCAACTATATCATTTATTATATTCAATAATTGTATTCGGTCATTTTCGCTTCCTGGATTAAACCCATAATCCTCGCAATGTTCACCTATTTTCTTTCCAATCTGTTTCTTGTTTATAATAATATCATCGCTGTCTATAGAATTCAACGCTTCCATAAATTTCTTATTTGAATTATTTCCGGAAACAGCAGAAAGATAATCATCAATCTGATTGTTTTTGCCAATAAAATCATCAAATTTTTCGGTTGCCATAACATATCCCGCTTTTCCCAATGCCCCGGCAAAAGCTTCCATTTCCGAATACCCTTGTTCTCTTAAGGTTCTGTATTCTCCAAAACCTTCTCTTGTTCCAAAGGCATATGTAAGCGCTTTTGGCCCGAACATGGAATATCCGAGCATCTCTGACGAACTGTCTGCAAAATCAATTAATCTGTCGCCGATTTCTCCTGTGTTCGCCTTTGCATCTTCAAACTGGCTGTCCGCCATTTCCGAGATGGTGCTTGCGGTTCTTTTATCAAGAACCACTTTTGCAGGATTGTAACCGGGAGCATTATCATAAAGAAAATATGCAAAGTCCTCAACGCCCGTTCCGACTGCAGAACGTGCTCTATTCACCGCTCCTTTAACTGTTGATTCAAAAGCATTTTTTCCTCCTGACATCAGATAATCATTCGCCGCATTATACCTTTGTAAAAACTCTTCGTCCTGGTTTGCATATCTTTCTCCTCTTGAACCATAGCTTTGTGAAGGCGTTACAATTTTTCCTCCTGTTTGCTTTAATGTGACATAATCGTTATATCTTCCGTCATCAGAAGAATCCTTTTCGGTCTCTTTTTCGTATTGTTTAAGCGGAACATAATTATCATTTTTATGTATTTCTTCGTTAAATGCTTCCGTAAAAGCTTTTCCGAAGTCATCCTCCGAAGCATCTCCGCCGATTATCATATCCTTGGGCGCAGTTTTTACCTGCGCCCTCGGTTCTTCATAAAGGGAAAAATCCGTTTTCGGATTTGCCCCGGGGTTTTGCTTTTTCTGCGGCTTTTTTGCCCCTCCTCCAAGCAAAATATTCATATCCAGAGATTCAATCATAAAATCATCCCTCCCTTACTGATAAACATCTCTGATTTCCTCCTCGATTGCCGGGGTTGCTTCTTTTGTTGCGATGGTATAAAGGCTGTAATATTCCCTGCTTGCAGAAATATCGTCGTTTTCGCGGAATATCCAACGCGCCATTCCATACGGAAACGCCATGCTTACCAGTTTTTCGTTATACGGAATCTCGTCCTCTGCGGAATAAACCTTTCTTGGAGAAGAAAGTTCCTCAATCCCGTTTGCTCTGCGGAAGAAGTTTTCGTTTTCAAGGTTCTCTGCAAGAAGAATATTGCACCATGCAATCATAAATCTCTGCATATCCGGGTTTTCTTCCGGCTTTTCCGGAAGAAAACTTGTTGCCTGCTCATAACATTCCTTAACGGTCATTTTTTCACCTCCTTTTCAAGAAATCCCGTGCTCAAATTCCGTTTATCTTTCCAAGGAGTTCTCCTGTCGGTTTCGGATTGGCTTTATCGGTGCTCAAGCCGCTGTTTTCAGGAGTTTTTTCGTGCTCATTAAGCATTTTCTGCTGTTTAAGTTCCTCGATAAGCTTTTCTTTTTCAAAAACATATTCCCCGGGGACGTGCTCAAGATATGTGATAGCGTCATCAATAACGCCGTTCTTAAAGAAAGAATCAATAGTCTGCACCTGCATAATCTGGCTCCAATAGGTTGCAGAACCGATATTTATCTTGATATCAAAGGAATCGTAATCAACGGAAGAAAAATCAAACTTTGTTTTAACCTTTTCTCCGTTTTCGTTTTTGATGTAAATTTCACGAAGACCGTACATTTCCGCAATAATGTCAATAAAAATATTGATAAGATCTTCCCAAAGCTGGTGATTTGCAAGCTTCTGGAAGATAAGAGGTGCCGCTGTCTGTTCCGCCGCAGCAATAAGCGCAGAGGTGTTATCAGGTTTAACGTCGCCCAACGCCGCATCTGTTACACCAAGGCTCTGTCTTGTATATTCAATGGTGCGGTCAACAAGTTCCAAAACCTGCGCGCTCATATTGCCTGAAGGCGCATCAAAATAGACAGCAGCCTTTGGGTCACCTGCAACGCCGATAGCCTGTCCGACTTTATTGGAAAGTCCTCCGCGGATTTTTGTGGCATCATAAAAACGCTGCGGCCATGCCATTTTGCTGCTGAACACCATCGCCAGCGCCCACATTTTATTGACGTAAATCTGGTTTGGAATATACGGAGTCATAACCGCTGCGCCATGATAGCTATCCTTTTGCTTTTCCCATGGCATCCAAGCGATGTGATACAGCTTTGCCTTTGTTTTAATGGGTTTTCTGATGAAAACATCTCTGGTGCTTTCAGAAAACCATACTCTTCCCTCGTCCTTCCAAAAACGTATAACCACCGTTACAAGAGCGTTCATATCTTCTCTGCGTTCGGAAGAATAATCTGCTATTTCGTCCGGCTGGATTCTTCTGATATCGTCTTCCGAAACTCCGCTTCTTTCGGCAAGTTCCTTTGCATCCTCCAGCATCATGCGCTTTATTACAAGAATGCTTTTCTGTCTTTGGATATCTCTTTCATAAGGATTTGTAAAAATGATTTTCTCGTTATCCACCGTTTCAAGCTCGATTTCGCCGTATTTTCCCTTTTCCGGATCAAAATATGCATAAAGCGCACCATCACCGGAAATTGCCGCATCGCGAAGAGCCTCGCGGTTTTTGCTCTTTGCCTTTGTTTTCTCCACGATTCGTGCGATTTCATCCGAAAGAATTTTACAGATTTCTGTGTTCTCCTTGCTTTCTCCAAAAGGCGCAAGGCTGATTCCAACATCGTCGCTGATAATCTGGCTTCCAAGATATGTAACCGCCCTTTTAAAAATATTGATAACCGGTTTTTCAAGATCCGGAGCATTAACTCCTTCCCATTGTTCGCCGTTATAAAATTTTTCGTTTCTTCGGACTATATCATGAAGCCCCGTCTGGTTATGGTAATTTTCTCCTTTAAGGTATTCGTTCCAGATGCTTTCCGGACTAATTTCCTTCATTTTCTTCATAATCTCCCTCCAACTGGCTTTCGCCGCAATAATTAACAATATTCACCCATTGTTCCGCAAAGGTTGGTTTTCTGTCCCTGGTAACGCCGTATCCGTTTCTTAAAATCATGGGCGAAGGTTCAATCCCTTCGCCCTCTTCCTCATAAAAAATCTCCTTCGGCTTTTCTTCCGGCTTTTTTCGGTTCATAAAACAAAAAGCTATCGCCGCACCAAGAACCGCAAAAATAATTTCCGTCATTTCTGTTCCTCCCAACCTGCCGGATATACCATTGGGTTATATACATTCCCCTCGATAAGGCTTTTATAAATTTTTTCGTTCTCCATAAAATATCCAAGTTCACCAAGAGAAAAAGCTTCCGCAGCAGATATAATTTCCGGAATGATTCGGATCCCGTCTATGTAATCGATCTTTGCCCAAAGATTCGGCGCGTTTTCCGGACTGTTTTCCTCCCTGTCCCAAAGATCAACCGCCGCCTTAAGAATTTTTCCGCCATGATTTATTCTTGTTCCGGCTTTGATAAGCTTTCCGCTAAAGCTCATTTTCGGATACAGTTCCGGCGCTTTTGATGCGGTTTTGTCGTCCCTTGTTTCCATAGCCTCCTCAATAATAAGCCTTAAGATTTTTGCTCTTTCGGTAACGCTCATAAAACCACCTCCCCAAAAAGAATTTTTGCCGCCAAGGCGTATTCCTCTGTTTCATCTGGAAGAATCTCGTGTTCTTCCCATTTTTGAACGCATTTTCCGTCAACAAGTTCCCATTTTGAAGTATAAAAAAATCCCTCTTTTTTCGGCTCTTCGGAATATTCAACCGGATAATACCCTCTGTCGAGATAAACCTTTGCAATATTTGTCCAGGTTTTAACCCCACCGATAATAAGCATCAGCGGCGCATATAAAATCTCCCCGTTTTCGTCTATTTTTGCAAAATTAACGCTGTGTTTTTCCATAAATCCCCCTCCTTTTTAATCAAGCCAGATATCGTAAATATTAAGATTTGCCGTATGGGTCGCAATATGCCGGATTCCGTTTACTGAGGAAATATCAAAAACATATTCTCTTTTTGCGGTATCTTTTGCGATGCTGATTTTTCCGGGCCATTTGCTGTATGAATCGCTGTAATTTGAATGATGCGCAAGATATGTCGAACCGTAAGAACCGGTTGATGCAACAATATGAAGCTTAGAAAAACCTGTAAAATCCAGATTTATAATATAGTTAAGGCTCATAGAATATCCGTTTCCGATTTTAATGTATCCTCCGCTGTATTCAATTTTTCCGTAATCGGTATATAAGCTTCCGGTTCTTAATGAAGCTTCCCCGTTTTTAAAAATAATAAAGGCTCTGTTTTCCGCTCCTAAAAGTGCTTTTCTTCTGTTTCTCATATCATGCACTCCAGTTCTTCCAGATTATATAGCCTTTGCATACGCTGAATTCCCATGTTTCATTCGCTTTTGCGGATGTGATATCATCGCCACCTGCTCCATTAAAACCGGAAACCGTAATGCTCGGTGCAGTGCTTCCAAAGGCAACAAAACCGTGTGCATCAATTTCTCCGCCGGAAAGATTAAGTGATGTTATATTTGTAAAGTTGTATTCTTTGTTATCCAAAAGGGTAATATTAGCGGAAGAGCTTGCGCTTATAACTTCCGGAGCAAGTTCAAAGCCGGAAGAAGCCTTGCTCTTTGCCTCAAGTTTTCCTCCTGTTCCGGTCATTATAACAAGCCCCTGGGTGATTCCGATTTTTCCGTCGGAACTGATATTTCCATGCGAATGTTCTGCCATCGCAACACCGGCAGCGGGAAAATCAAAAGGATCGCTTCCGCCGGGATAATGTTCCGCCGCATGTTTTTCTTTTGCTGCGCCGACCATTTCGGGAGTATAATCCCCCTCCTGGGGAAGAACTCTTCCCCCTCTTCCAAAAACCGAGATAACGCTTCCGCTTTCAAGTTCCGTCTGTTCAAGCTCCGCCTTTGTTGCAAAAGTTTTTTCCGCTTCTTCAATATTTTCATTCATGGCCGGAATTACAACATCTCTCACTATCTCTTCCATTTTTTCCTGCAGTTCCCTTGGTTCAAGACCCGGAACATCCGGCTGGCCAATAACGCCTTTTCCATAAAGATCGCTTTCGGTAATCTTTTTAAATGCCATAAAATCTCTCCTTCCTTATTTTTTATATCTTCCCTTTTCCATAAATTCTATTGCGAATGAATAAAGCCCAAAAGCCATCCCCGGTTCGTCGCATACAATTCTGAATTTGCATTTATCAAATTTTTTGATCTTCGTTTTAAG
>JAFYOZ010000039.1 GCA_017547705.1 Oscillospiraceae bacterium | reverse complement strand
ACTTGGTATTCCGATCGTAGCTATTGTTGACACTAACTGCGACCCCGACGATGTCGACTATGTTATCCCCGGCAACGATGACGCTATCCGCGCTGTAAAACTCATCGCAGGCACCATCGCTGACGCTATCATTGAAGGCAGACAGGGTGAACAGAATCTTCCTGAAGAATCTGAAGAGGAGGCAGAATAATATGCCCTTTACCGCTCAAGACGTTAAAACTCTCCGCGAAATGACTGAATGCGGAATGCTCGACTGCAAAAAAGCTCTCATCGAAACCGATGGCGACATGGAAAAAGCAGTAGAGTTCCTTCGTGAAAAAGGCCTTGCATCTGTTGCTAAAAAAGCAGGCAGAATTGCAGCAGAAGGTATTGTTCTTGTATTTGGCGATGAAGCAAAAAAAGCTTCCGTAGCAATCGAAGTTAACTCCGAAACCGACTTCGTTTCCAAAAACGAAGACTTCCGTAGCTTCGTAAAACTTGCAGGACAGGCTGTTATCGACAACAATCCTGCAGACGTTGAAGCTCTCCTCGCATGTGTTGTTGACGGCAGAACCGTTAACGAGCACCTTCAGGACAGACAGCTCAAAATCCGTGAAAACCTTAAAGTACGCCGCTTTGTTCGTTATGAAGGCGACGTAGCAACCTATGTACACGGCGGCGGCACCATCGGTGTTATGGTTAAATTCGCAACCGATGTAGCAGACAAAGAAGGCTTTGCTGAATTCGGCAAAGACATCGCAATGCAGATCGCTGCAGCAAATCCTGCTTACCTTTGCGAACACTGCGTTCCCGCTGAAGTTATCGAGCACGAGAAAGAGATCCTCTTCGCTCAGATCAGCAATGATGAAAAACTCGCTAACAAACCCGACGCAGTTAAAGAAAAAATGGTTGACGGCAGAATCGGTAAATATTACAAAGAAAACTGCCTCATGAACCAGGAATTCGTAAAAGATCCTGATCTCGACATCAAAGGTTATGTTGAGAAAGTTGCTAAAGAACTCGGCGGCTCCATCAAAATCACCGAATTCGTACGTCTTGAAAAAGGCGAAGGCATCGAGAAAAAACAGGAAAACTTTGCAGACGAAGTTGCCAAACAGATGGCAGGCAAATAATTCATTACTGAATTAGTGCGTTATGACAGAAGAATATAAATTTGTATTATAATTTATATTCTTCTGGATTTTATTAAAGCGTAAATTGCAGAAAATTACAGGGAGGTGCATTCATATGAGTTTAGTCGAAACCGTAAAGAATGCCGGTATAGTCGGTGCGGGCGGCGCAGGTTTTCCTACCCATGTAAAACTGAACGCTAAATCCGAGTACTTCATTGTCAACGCAGCAGAGTGTGAACCCCTTATCGAAACCGATAAGTTCCTCATGCGTACCAGAGCTGCAGACCTTGTAAAAGGTGTTGACATGATCGCAAAAGAACTCGGCGCTGACAAAAAGTACATAGCACTTAAAGCAGCATACAAAACTGAAATTGCTGCTCTCGAAGCTGCTATTGCTGAAGCCGGAAGCGACATCAAACTCCACAAAATGGGCTATTTCTACCCGGCTGGTGACGAGCAGGTAATTGTTTGCGAAATCACCGGTAAATCTGTTCCTGAAAGAGGAATTCCGCTTATGGTAGGCGCTGTTGTAGACAACGTCGGTACCGTTCTCAACATCGTTGATGCTTTTGAAGGCAAACCGGTAACCGATAAGTTCCTCAGCGTTGTAGGTGAAGTAAAACATCCTGTTATGCTTTCCGTACCGCTCGGAACTTCTGTTCGCGCTTGCGTAGAAGCAGCTTGCCCCACTATTTCCAACTATGCAGTAATCATGGGTGGACCTATGATGGGTGGCGTACATGATGACGAAGCAGATATCGATAGCCTTGTTATCACCAAAACCGATGGTAACATTATCGTTCTTCCTAAAGATCATCATCTCGTAACCTGGGCACATCTTAAAGCTGATTCTATGAAGAACAGAGCAAAATGCAGCTGCATCCAGTGCCGTATGTGCACTGATAACTGCCCCAGATATCAGACCGGTCACGATCTTGAACCTCATAAGATCATGAGAAATCTTTATAGAGAGACCATGATCACCGATAACGATGAATTCCTTCGCGTATTCGGACATGCAATCAACTGCTCCGAATGCGGCGCTTGCGAACTCTTCTCCTGCCCGATGCACCTTGCTCCCAGAAAAGCAAATATCTATATCAAGAGCAAGCTTCGCGAAAGAGGAATTGATGTTCCTAAGAATATGGAACCTGTTGCAAGAGCAGAACGCGAGATCAGAAAGATCCCGACCAACCGTCTTGCAGCACGTCTTGGCCTTTCTAAATACTATGGTAAACATCTTCTCACCGATGAACCCATCGTTCTCACTCCCGAAACTGTTGAGATTCCTCTCAAACAGCATATCGGCGCTCCTTCCACCGCTGTTGTTGCAGTTGGCGACAAAGTATGCAAGGGCGACGTAATCGGCCAGATGGACGAAGGCAAACTCGGCGCAAATGTTTATGCAAGCTTTGATGGCGAAGTAGTTTCTGTTTCTGACAGAGTAGTAATTAGGAGGGAGAGCAAATGATCCAGACTATCGGAATGCTTGAATTTAACAGCATTGCAAAAGGTATCGAAACCTGCGATGTAATGCTCAAAGCAGCAGAAGTTGATCTTATCAGAACTTCTACTGTATGCCCCGGCAAATATATCATCATCATCACCGGTGATACCGGTTCCGTTAAAGCCTCCATTCTTGCTGGCGAAATGAACGGCGGAAACTGCGTTGTTGATAAGATGATTATCCAGAACGTACATCCTCAGCTTATTCCTGCACTCAGCGGCACCGCTCAGGTTATCAAAGGCGATGCAATCGGTGCTATGGAATTCTACAGCATCACTTCTGCTATCAAAGCAGCTGATGTTGCTGCAAAAGCTGCACAGATCAGCCTTGTTGGAATCACCATGGGTTATGCTGTCGGCGGTAAAGGTATTGTTACCCTTACCGGTGACGTTGGCGCTGTAAGAGCTGCTGTTGCTGCTGGTATTGAAGAAGCAGCACGCATGGACCTCTACATCGGCTCCACCGTTATCCCGAAATATGCACCCCAGCTCTTCGATTCTCTTCTTTAATCGCTGTTCGGTATATAAAAAATTACACCCTGCCTTTTGGCAGGGTGTTTTTTTATATAATGTAATATTACATTATATAAAATGTATATGTATAAAGAGTCAAAAATCTAATTTTCATCTTTACATCTGTGCTATATTATTGTAAAATAATATAGAATAGGGAGAAGAATGAGCTTCTCTCTGCTAAGATGATTGGAGCGATTTGACATGGGACTTAAATATAAGAGAGTACTTATCAAAATCAGCGGCGAAGCTCTTGCCGGACCGAAAGGAGTAGGTCTTGATTTTAGTATAATTACTCCCATTTGCGAAAGCATTAAAAAATGCGTTGAACTCGGCGCAGAGGTTGCTATTGTTGTAGGCGGCGGAAACTTTTGGAGAGGCCGTTCCAGCGGAAGCATGGACAGAACCAGAGCAGACCATATGGGAATGCTTGCAACCATTATCAATGCTATCGCTGTTGGCGATACCCTTGAACAGATGGGTGTTGATTCGAGAGTTCAGACCGCAATTTCCATGCCGGAAATTGCTGAGCTTTTTATTAAAGGCAGAGCAATCAGACATCTTCAAAAAGGCCGCGTTGTAATCTTTGGCGGCGGAATCGGAAGACCCTGTTTCTCGACCGATACTGCAAGCGCATTGAGAGCAGTTGAAATCAATGCGGATATTTTCTTTAAAGCAACAATGGTTGACGGAGTTTATGATAAAGACCCGCATAAATACTCCGATGCAAAACGCTATGACACCCTTACTTTTAAAGAGGTTCTTGAAAAAGAACTTGGCGTTATGGACGCAACTTCCGCAGCTCTTTGTCGCGATAACAATATGCCTGTTCTTGTTTTCAGCCTTGATGATCCTGATAATATCGTAAGAGCTATCAGCGGCGAAGATATAGGAACTGTTGTTACCGGCTGATTTTATAAAAGTTAATTTTGCCGAAAAGAGAGTAGGGTGTATTTTCTCTTAAATCGGCTTTATAAAAATACAAAACTCACCCAAAAAGGAGGACATTATGAGAGAACAGCTTATTCCCTATAATGAAAAAATGGAGAAAACTCTTTCCGTACTTGCAAATGACTTTGCTTCTATTCGTGCAGGACGCGCAAACCCCGGCGTTCTTGATAGAGTAGCAGTTGAATATTATGGTACTATGACCCCTATCAACCAGGTTGCTGCAGTTTCTGTTTCTGAAGCAAGAATCCTTGTTATCCAGCCCTGGGACAAAGGTTGCCTCAAACTTATCGAAAAAGCAATCAACGCTTCCGATATCGGTATTCCGCCCCAGAACGACGGTATCTGCATCCGTCTTGTATTCCCGCCTCTTACTGAGGAACGCCGTAAAGACCTTTGCAAAACCATTGCAAAACATTCCGAAGAAGCAAAAGTAAACGTTCGTAACCACAGACGTGACGCAAACGATTTCTGCAAAAAACAGCAGAAAGATAAGCTCATCACCGAAGATGACCTTAAAGATCTTGAAAAAGATATTCAGAAACTTACTGACAGCTTTATCGAGAGAATCGAAAAAATGGCTGCAGAAAAAGAAAAAGAGATTATGGAAATCTGATTTTTTCAGAATGGAGGTGCCGATATGACCGATAAAATCCTTTTGCCGGAACATATCGGCATTATTATGGACGGAAATGGCCGCTGGGCAAAAAAACGCGGCCTTCCGAGAAATATGGGTCATAAAAAAGGTGCGGAGGTTTTTGAAGATATTTCAAAATATTGCAAAGAACTCGGCATAAAATGGCTTACGGTCTATGCTTTTTCCACGGAAAACTGGCGCAGACCAAAAGAGGAAGTCGATGGGGTTATGAACCTTATGCGAAGCTACCTCAAAAATATGAAAAAAGCCGCAAACGAACATATTGCGGTGCGTTTTATCGGAGATAAAACGCCTTTTGATGAGGATCTGCTGCGTCTTATGGAAGAGGCAGAAAATGCTGATGTTGGCGAAGTTATCACAACTGTGCAGATCGCTCTTAACTATGGTGGCAGGGACGAAATTGTTCATGCTGTAAAAGAGATAGTAAACGATATAAAAGCGGGAAAACTTTCTTCGGAGGATATTTCTGAAGAGAGTATTTCTGCAAGGCTTTATTCAGGAACTCCGGAAGCGGATCTTATTATCCGCCCAAGCGGCGAAGAAAGACTTTCAAACTTCCTTATATGGGAAAGCGCATATTCCGAATTTGTGTTTATGGATGTTCTTTGGCCGGATTTTACAAGAAAAGATCTTGATAAGGCTATTGAAGAGTATTCCAGAAGAAATCGCCGTTTTGGCGGTCTTTGATATGATATGAAGAGGTGAATTTTTTGAAAACAAGGATAATTTCCGCAGTTGTTGGTCTTGTTATTCTTGCTGCGGTTGTATTGTTGTTTGAAACTCCGGTGCTGGATGTTGTAGTGGCTTTGCTTTCCGTTTGTGCCGCGTATGAAGTTATAAACGCAGTTGGCCTTTCCGGAAAAAGAGGCTTTACGGTGGTTTGCGCTGTTTTTGCGGCGTTCTTTTCAAGCTCCTATTATCATACTTTTTCTTCAATAGCGAGTTTTGTGGATTTTATTTTTGCCGGAGTTGTGCTTTTGTTTGTTCTTACCGATAAAGAAGAAATAAAATTCACCAATGCAGCGGCGGCTTTCTTTGCGGTTTTGATTATCCCGAAGACTTTTTCGATGATTCTTCTTTTCCGCAACTATCAGAATCCCATTTGTTATTTCCTTGTACTTTTAAGCCTTGCTATTGCATGGCTTAACGATACCTGTGCATATTTCAGCGGATATTTCTTTGGAAAACGCAAACTCTGCCCGGAAATCAGCCCCAAAAAGACTGTTGAAGGTGCAATCGGCGGCGTTTTTGGAGATGTTATCATCTGCTCTTTGCTTGCATTTGTTTTCGGAATGGTAACCGGATACGAAATAAAATGGGTAAATCTTGTGCTTTTCATTCCGATTGGCGCTGTTGCTGCAATTTTTGGCGACCTTTGTGCCTCGGTTATCAAACGTCAGCTTGATATCAAGGATTATGGAAAAATCATGCCCGGTCATGGCGGTGTTCTTGATCGCTTTGACAGTTGGCTTTTTGTTGCGCCGCTTCTTTATATGTGGAACATCTATTTTCCGTTTATTTAATAAAAAAGAATATTATTTTATTGCCGCATAGTTGCGGCAATAATTTTATAGAAAAAAGGAGGCTCTTAATATGAAGCGCCTTTCAATTTTGGGTTCCACAGGTTCAATCGGAACCCAGGCACTTGATGTTTGCAGAAATCTTGGATTTGAAGTTGTTGCTCTTGCTGCAGGAAGCAACGTTGATGTTATTGAAAAACAGGCAAGAGAGTTTAAACCTCGCTTTGTTGCAATGTATGATGAAGCGGCAGCAAAGCGCTTGAGCATCGCACTTTCTGATACCGGAATCCCGGTGCTCAGTGGGGAAGAAGGCGTGCTCGAGGCAGCTTCTGTTGATTGTGACGTGGTGCTCAACGCAGTAACCGGTATCGCAGGACTTCGTCCCACTATTGCCGCAATCGAAGCAGGAAACGATATTGCACTTGCAAATAAAGAAACCCTTGTTGCCGGAGGCAAAAGGGTTATGGACTATGCCGCGGAGCATAATGTAAAAATTCTTCCGGTTGATAGCGAACATTCTGCGATTTTTCAGTGTCTTCAGGCAAAAGGGGATTATTCGAGAATAAAAAGGCTTATTTTAACGGCTTCCGGCGGCCCTTTCTTTGGAAAAACAGCGGATGAGCTCGTTAAGGTAACCGCCGCAGATGCTCTTAATCATCCAACCTGGAATATGGGCAGAAAAGTTACCATAGATTCTGCTACAATGGCAAATAAAGGACTTGAAATTATCGAAGCGGCACATCTTTTTGGTGTTTCGCAGAATAATATTGATGTGGTTATCCACAGAGAGAGCATTGTTCATTCCCTTGTTGAATTTACGGATAATTCCGTTCTTGCACAGCTTGGTGTTCCGGATATGAGAACGCCGATTCAGTATGCGCTGACTACTCCGGAAAGATGCGAGAGCATTGTTGAACCTCTTGACCTTGCAAAAATCTGCACCCTGCATTTTTATGCCCAGGATAACGAGGCATTCCCTTCCACAAATATTGCAAGATACGCTCTTTCTATCGGAAAAACCGCAACCGCCGCTTTTAATGCGGCAGATGAAATTGCCGTTGCGGCATTTCTTGACGGAAAAATCGGATTCACCGATATCCCAAAAATCGTTGAAAAAACTGTTGAGATGCCTCTTCCGGCAGGGGACAGTTTTGATGAAGTTTTTGAAACCGATAGGGAAGCCAGAAAATTTGCTGCATCACTTGTTTAATTAAGGAGAAATACTTTGAGCATTGTAATTGCGATTTTACTTTTTGGATTTATGATTTTCTTCCATGAACTTGGACATTTTGCAACAGCAAAATGGGCAGGAGTTAAGGTTAACGAGTTTTCCATAGGCATGGGCCCGAAAATCATATCCAAAACTTTTGGAGAAACTGCATATTCCATCCGTCTTCTTCCAATCGGGGGATTTGTTGCCATGGAAGGCGAAGATGACGAAAGTCAGGATGAACGCAGATTCATGGCGGCACCGGTATGGAAAAGAATAATCATAACATCCGCAGGAGCTATTATGAACCTTATTCTTGGTTTTGCGGTAGTTTTTGTTCTCACCTGTGGACAGAGCCTTATCGGAACCACAACCGTTGCTTCTTTTACCGAAAATGCATCTTCTGCAGAATATCTTATGCCGGAGGATACTATTCTTGCGGTTAACGGAGAAAAATCCGGCTGTGATTATGATATCGTATATTCTCTTATCCGTGATACGGATGGTGTTGTATCCATGGATGTTCTTCGCGGGGGAGAGAAGATCCATCTTGATAAAGTTGTTTTTGATACCCAGGATCTTGGAGGAATGCAGTCAATCATTCTGGATTTCAGCATCTATGGTGAAGAACCGAGCTTCTTTGGAAGAATTTCCTATGCTTTCCGCTGGACTTGGTCTCTTGTTAAGCTGGTATGGCATTCCCTTGGGGATATCATCAGCGGAGAATTTGGTATAAGCCAGCTTTCCGGCCCTATTGGTGTTACTGAAAGCATTTCTGATGCTGTTGAAACCACAAACTATAAGAGCCTTCTTCTTATTCTTGCGGTTATAACAGTTAACCTCGGTGTTTTTAATCTTCTTCCTCTTCCGGCTTTGGACGGCGGAAGAATTGCATTTATGATTCTTGAGGTTTTCCGCGGAAAACCCATTAGCCAAAAAGTTGAAGGAACTATCCATGCGGTTGGAATGACCCTTTTGTTCCTCCTTATGATTATTGTTGCATATAACGATATTGTTAGACTTGTTACCGGAGGCTGATTTTTATGGCAAAGGAAGTTAAAATCGGAAAAATCGCCATTGGCGGCGATAACCCAATAGCTATTCAGTCCATGATTAGCGTTCCTTCAACAGATATCGAAGGAAGCGTAAAACAGGCGGTTGAACTTGAAAAAGCCGGTTGCGAGATTATCCGTGCCGCAATTCCGGATATGGAAGCGATCGAGCTTATTCCGGCAATCAAAGATAAAATCGATATTCCTCTTGTTGCGGATATTCATTTTGATTATCGCCTTGCTCTTGCTGCGGTCGAAAGCGGAATTGATAAAATCCGTATCAACCCGGGCAATATCGGTTCTGAAGAACGAACAAGACAGGTTGTTGAAGCCTGCGGAAATGCCGGAGTTGCAATTCGAATTGGAGTTAACGGCGGAAGCCTTGATAAACGACTTTTGGAAAAATACGGCGCACCAACAGCAGAAGCTCTTGCAGAAAGCGCCATGGACCATGTTGCGATTCTTGAAAAATACGGTTTTACCGATACGGTAATTTCCATTAAATCCA
Organism: Oscillospiraceae bacterium; assembly: GCA_017547705.1. GTDB lineage: Bacteria > Bacillota > Clostridia > Oscillospirales > Ruminococcaceae > UMGS1668. The sequence continues at coordinate 5,641 of JAFYOZ010000039.1, read as the reverse complement.
GCAACGTAAAAACCATGATGAATGCATGCCGTCTTGTTTCACAAAGATGTGATTATCCCATCCATCTCGGTGTTACAGAAGCGGGAACAGAACATATGGGAATCATCAAAAACGCCATTGGTATTGGCGGACTTCTTGTTGACGGAATCGGTTCCACCATACGAGTAACCCTTACTGCAGACCCGGTAAGAGAAATTTATGCTGCGCAGGATATTCTTAAAGCTGCCGGAGTTCGTAATTTCGGCGTAAATATCGTTTCCTGCCCGACTTGCGGAAGAACAAGAATTGACCTTATCAAACTTGCAAACGAGGTTGAAGAGGCTCTCAGAGGCTGTAATAAACCTTTAACTGTTGCGGTTATGGGATGCGCTGTTAATGGCCCCGGAGAAGCAAGAGAAGCTGATATCGGCGTTGCCGGCGGAGATAAATGCGGCCTTATCTTTAAAAAAGGCGAAATATTGAGAAAAGTTCCGGAAAACGAGATTCTTCCGGCGCTTCTTGAAGAAATCGGACGGATGTAAAATGGGAAAAACAGTTTCGGAAGTTTTCGGAACAGGGCTTTTTGAGGATATTGCTTCTGCTGAAATTATCGGTATGAATATCGATATGGAAGCAAGAGAAGTTATTGCAAAAATTGCTCCGAAAAAGACGGTACATAAAAAGGAACTTTATTCAGTTCAAAAAATGCTTTGCGAAAAACTGGGCGTTAAAAACGTCCGGTTTATTCCTGTTTATGCGCCTTCTATGCTTTCCGAAGAATATTTTGAAGATATCGCTTTTGAAGCGAATATGAGAAAGGTTCCGGTAAACGGTTTTTTCAGCGACTGTAAAGTCAGCCTTGAGAATAATGTTTTTAAAATCGAACTTGCTCATGGCGGAGCACAGATACTTCTCGATAACCGCTGTGATGTTGTTATGAGAAACATTGTCAGGGAAGAATTTGGAACAGAGATTGGAATCGAATTTTCCGGAATCACCGAAGTTGAAGAAATAAGTGAAAGAAAAACCGCGTCCGTTTCTTATTCTGCTTCAAAAGAAAAAAACGGTTCCGCTCCAAGACCGAGAACAACAAAAGCAGTACCTTTCGGTAACGGAGGATTTGATGCAACAGGTCTTCCCATTGACCCGAGCAGTATGGAAATTGTAATGGGAAGACCCATAAAACAGCGCCCGACAAATCTTTGCGACGTAAATATGGAAAGCGGAAGAGTTGTTGTTTGGGGAGATATTTTTTCTGTTGAAAGCAGAGAAACCCGCGATGGAGAAAGCGTTATCATCTCCATAATGTTTACCGACCTTACAAGTTCGAACATTCTTAAAATAATTGCAAAGAAAAAAGAGGCAGAAGCTGTTCTTGCCCTTAAAAGCGGCGATACGGTTGTTGTTAAAGGCGAAGCCTCTTTCGATAAATATGAACACGACGTCACCATTCGTCCTTCTGATATCTGTAAAGTAAAAAGACTTCGCAGGACTGATGATGAGGAAGAAAAGCGCTTCGAGCTTCATTGTCATACAAATATGTCCCAGATGGACGCTATGACTCCGCCGGAAAAGCTTGTTAAACGCGCACATGATTGGGGACACAGAGGAATCGCCATAACCGACCACGGTGTTGTTCAGGGATTCCCGGAAGCGGCAGAAACAGCAAAAGCTTTTAAAGACCCCAACTTTAAAGTTGTTTACGGCGTTGAGGCATATTTTGTTGATGATACCTTAAAAGCAGTTTACGGCGACCCGGATGTGCCTTTTGACGGAGAAATAATCGTCTTTGACCTTGAAACAACCGGTCTTTCTGCCGCAGCAGAAAGAATGACCGAAATTGGTGCAGTCAGAATCGTTAACGGTGAACTTAAAGAGGAGTTCAACACTTTTGTTGACCCGGAAAAACATATTCCAGAGCGCATAACGGAGCTTACCGGAATTGATGACAGCATGGTTTCCGGTGCACCGAAAGAGGAAGAAGCTCTCCGCATGTTCTATGAATTTTGCGGAAACTGCAAATTCCTTGTGGCGCATAACGCAGATTTTGATACCGGTTTTCTCCGTACAGCAGGAGAAAGATGCGGTATTCCTTTCGACTGCCAGTATGCGGATACTCTTGCAATGGCCCGTTCCATGTATCCGAATATCAAAAACCATAAGCTTGATACCGTTGCAAACCACCTTAAGCTTGCTCCTTTTAATCACCATAGAGCATGTGACGATGCAAGAGAGCTTGCGCTTATCCTTGTAAAAATGATGGAAGAGCTTAGGGAAAAGGAACATGTTGATAACTTTATAAACGTTAACGGAATCCTTCGTGGAGCAGACCCGAGAAAACAGCCAACATATCATCAGATCATTATTGCAAAGACCCAAAGAGGCCTTAAAAACCTCTATGAACTGGTTTCCCAGGCTCATGTAACTTATTATAAAAAGCGCCCAAGAGTTCCGAAGAGCCTTCTTATAAAACACAGGGAAGGACTCATAGTTGGTTCTGCGTGTGAAGCTGGAGAGCTTTACAGAGCTATAACCGGCGGACAATCCAAAGAAAGAATCAGAGAAATTGCAAAATTCTATGATTTCCTCGAGATTCAGCCCGTTGGCAATAACGAATTTATGGTTCGTGACGGAAAGGTTGAAAACGAAGACCAGATCCGTGAATGGAACAAACAGATAGTTGCTCTTGGCGAAGAACTTGGAATTCCCGTTGCCGCAACCGGCGACGTTCATTTCCTCGACCCGGAAGATTCGGATTACAGAAAGATAATCCAGGCGGCACAGGGATACCCCGATGCAGCAAATCAGGCACCGCTTTATTTTAAAACAACAAGAGAGATGCTCGATGAATTCGCATATCTTGGAGAAGAAAAGGCAAGAGAAGTTGTTATAACCGTTCCGAACAGAATTGCGGATATGTGTGAGGTTCTTAAGCCGATTCTTGACGGAACATATACTCCGTATATCGAAGGTGCGGAAGAGGATCTTAAAAACCGCTGCTGGAAGAAAGCCTATGACGTTTATGGGGAAGAAACTCCCGAAGGAAGAAAGATTCCGGAAATCGTTGAAAAAAGGCTCTCAAGAGAGCTGGATTCCATCATAAAACACGGATATGCGGTTCTTTATGTCATCGCACAGAAGCTTGTTACAAAGTCCAACGAGGACGGATATCAGGTTGGTTCCCGTGGTTCAGTAGGTTCTTCTTTTGTTGCAACCATGAGCGGAATTTCGGAGGTTAACCCTCTTGTTCCGCATTATGTCTGTCCGAAATGTCACCACAGTGAGTTTTTCGATAAGGGCGAGGTCGGTTCCGGATTTGACCTTCCTCCGAAGGATTGTCCTGTTTGCGGAACAAAATATAAACAGGACGGACACGATATCCCCTTCGAAACATTCCTTGGTTTCCATGGCGACAAAGCGCCTGATATAGACCTTAACTTTTCCGGTGAATATCAGTTCTGGGCACATCGCTATACGGAAGAACTCTTCGGAAAAGACCATGTTTTTAAAGCGGGAACCATCGGTGCAGTTGCTGATAAAACCGCTTTTGGATATGTAAAAAAATACTGTGAAGAAAAGGGAATAGTCTATCATAAAGCAGAGGAAACAAGGCTTGCCATAGGCTGTACCGGTGTTAAAAGAACAACCGGACAGCACCCCGGTGGAATGGTAGTTATCCCGACCGGATATGATATAACGGACTTCTGCCCGATGCAGCATCCTGCTGACGATGCGGAATCCGATATGCTTACAACACATTTTGACTTCCATGCTCTCCATGATACCATTCTTAAGCTGGATGAGCTTGGACACGATGTTCCCACCCTTTGCAAACACCTTGAAGATATGACCGGTCTTCCGGTTACAGAGGTTCCCATGAGCGACGAAAAGGTATATAGCCTTTTCACTTCTCCGAAGGCATTGGGTGTTGAACCGGAGGATATTGATTGCCAGACCGGAAGCCTTGGTCTTCCGGAACTTGGAACCGGATTTGTTCGCGGAATGCTTCTTGATACACAGCCGAAGAATTTTGCGGACCTTATCCAGATTGCGGGACTTTCTCACGGTACCGACGTTTGGCTCGGTAACGCGCAGGAACTTATCAAAAACGGAATCTGCACAATTTCCAACGTAATAGGAACCCGTGACAGTATTATGACCGACCTTATCCGCTACGGACTTGACCCAAGTCTGTCTTTTAAGATTATGGAGATAACCCGTAAAGGTAAGGCAAAAAAGCTTCTTACAGAGGAGCATAAAGCCGCCATGAGGGAATGCGGCGTTCCCGAATGGTATATCGACAGCTGTCTTAAAATTAAGTATATGTTCCCGAAGGCACATGCGGCGGCATACCAGATAGGCGCTATCAGGCTTGCTTATTTTAAAGTTCACCATCCGGTTGAATTTTATGCGGCAATTTTTACCGTTCGAGGCGATGACCTTGACGGCGGTATTGTTATGAAGGGACATGAGGCAGTAAAACGCAGAATTAAAGAAATGCGCGCTATGGAGAGCCTTAATAAAGGCGAGGAGGATCAGCTTACCATGCTCGAACTTGCAAACGAAATGCTTGCAAGGGGAGTTGAAGTTCTTCCGGTTGACCTTTATAAATCCAGCGCAACAAGATATATGCCGGAGGACGGAAAACTTCGTTTGCCATTTGTTTCGCTTAAAGGACTTGGTGCAAACGCAGCAAAACCTCTTGAGGAAGCAGGCAAAAAAGGCGAATATCTCTCTGTTGACGATGTTTCTGCAAGAGCGAAAATCGGTTCCGGAGTTATGGATATTCTTCGTGTAAACGGCGTGCTCAAAGGTCTTCCGGAAAGCCGCCAGATGAGCTTTTTTGAAATGTAAAAAGGAGTAACCGAATGATTTATCTTGACGGAAGCAAATTTTTCTTCGATATTGAAGGATGCTTTTCTAACCGCGTTGAGCAGGCAAGAGAGCAGAATAAGGACCTTGAGCATGACAAAGATGCAAAGGAACTTTGTGAAGGGTTTGGAAGGTTTTTTAACATAAAACCGGATTTTATCCGAGCAGGAAAAGATTATTCCACAGTTTTTTGCGGAATTTTTTCAAAAGGGCCAAAGGCAGTTATTCCGGAACATGAGATTTCCATGGAACGCTATAATGCCGCTTTTGCTGATTCTGATGCGGTTTTGATGAAAAAAGCGCCGGATATGAAGCTCCGTGCTCAATCGGTTGCGGATTTGGCAAACGAAAACGGAGCGGAAGCAGTTTTTATTTCAAATCCATGCTGTCCGACATCGGTTGAGGTTTCTCCGGAGGATATTTTAAAGCTTTGCGATGCAACAGAAGCGAAAATAATCGTTGACGAAAGCTACTGCGTTGATGAAACTATCTCTGTGCTCAAATATGTTCCGGAAAAGGAAAACCTCATCGTGCTCAAAAGAATGCGCTTTGGCGGAGATGCGGTTTTTGCCTGCGGAAAAGGACTTCCATGTTTCGACTGCGAGATAAATTCCGCAGACCAGGCAGCAGGAAAAGTTATCTTTGAGCACGATTCCGCAATCAAAACAGCCCAGAGAAAGCTTATCGACAGCCGCGACAGTCTTTATATCAGAATCAAGAAACTCGCCATTAAATATGATGCGCTGGAGAGACTTTATCGCTCCAGGGCAAACTGCGTTTTCTTTAAGGT
>JAFYOZ010000038.1 GCA_017547705.1 Oscillospiraceae bacterium | reverse complement strand
TTTTACACCCCTGCGTTGCTCCCGCAACTGCTGTCCCCTTTTTAGGGGACAAAGCTCTCCACTGAAAGAATGGAGATTCCGAATCTCGACCGTCGCCGTTCAGGCCGGCAACGGTTTTCTATATAACTTTATTGCTCGACTAAGTTGATAAAATACAAACTGTAGGGTCGAATAATATCCGCCCACGCGGTTTAAAAATACTGAAGAAAAAAGCCGTGCTCAAATGAGCACGGCTTTTTGTATGGTTGAGGAAATGAAAATTATCCGAGGATTGCACGGTCGGAAAAATGTCCGCCAATTTCGCTGAATTTTTTCATGAGGTCTTCAACGGTAAGGTTCTTTTTCTCCTCGCCGGAAACATCATAAACGATTCTGCCTTCGTTCATCATAATAAGGCGGTTGCCGTGTTTGATGGCGTCGCTCATATTATGGGTTATCATAAGAGCGGTAAGGTTGTTCTCTTTTATTGCCTTATCGGTGATTTCGAGAACTTTTGCGGCGGTTTTTGGGTCAAGAGCCGCAGTATGCTCATCAAGAAGAAGGAGCTTCGGCTTTACCATGGTTGCCATCATAAGGGTAAGAGCCTGGCGCTGTCCGCCGGAAAGAAGTCCGACTTTTGCGGAAAGGCGATCTTCAAGTCCAAGGTCAAGGGAGATAAGCATATCGTGATATTTTTCGCGCTCTGCTTTGGTAACTTCCCAGCCAAGACCGCGTTTTTTGCCTCTTCTTGCTGCAAGAGCGAGGTTTTCTTCAATCTGCATATTTGCAGCAGTACCGGTCATCGGATCCTGGAAAACGCGTCCGAGGAGGGATGCTCTCTTATGCTCCGGCATTGCGGTAACGTCTTTTCCGTCGATAAAAATGCTGCCCTCATCAACAGGCCATACACCTGCGATTGCGTTGAGCATGGTGGATTTTCCTGCGCCGTTACCGCCGATGATGGTTACAAAATCTCCGTCCTCAAGATGAAGATCTATTCCGCGAAGAGCTTTTTTCTCGGTGATGGAACCGGGGTTAAAAGTTTTATATACACCTTTGATATCAAGCATTCTTTACTTCCTCCTTTGCCTTTTTATGCTCCGCAATTCTAAGACGGAGGAAGGAATTCTTAAAGTTCTTTTTAAGATAAGGAACAGCAAGGAAGATTGCAACGATAATAGCGGTGAAAAGCTTCATATCGTTGGTCGGGAGCTTGAGCCAGAGAACGATACCCATGATGATGTAATAGAGGATACCGCCGATTACTGCGGAAGAAAGACAGAGCCAGAAGGTCATGTGTTTTCCGAAGAATGCTTCTGCAAGAACCTCGCCGATGATGATGGAAGCAAGACCGATTACGATTGCACCGCGGCCGATTGCAACGTCTGCAAAGCCCTGGTACTGTGCAAGAAGTCCGCCGGAAAGAGCAACGATGCCGTTGGATACTGCAAGAGCAAAAACCTTGCATACATTGATATTGATTCCCTGGGCTTTTGCCATTGCAGGGTTACAGCCGGTTGCACGGATTGCGGAACCTGCTTCTGTTCCGAAGAACCAATAGAAAGCCGCAATAAGTGCTGCAGCAAAAACAAGGGCAATAACGATAGCCTCGTTAACGGTTCTGAGGGAGAGGACAAGGTCGTATTTATCAACGCTTACTGCCTGGTTCGGTTTGTTGCCAAGGATATGAAGGTTGATGGAATAAAGAGCAATCTGGGTAAGGATACCTGCAAGAATCGGGGCAATACCAAGGGCTGTATGAAGAAGTCCCGTAATAAGACCCGCAACCATACCTGCAAGAACAGCAACAAGCATTGCTGCCCATGCGGGCCAGCCAAGGATTATGAGCATTACAGTTACTGCTGCGCCGGTTGCAAAAGAGCCGTCAACAGTAAGATCCGAAAACTCCAAAAGCCTGTACGAAATGTACAGGCCAAGAGCCATTATTCCCCAAATTGCGCCCTGGGCAATATAGCCAGGGAAAGCGTTAAGAAGAGTAGTGATATCAAGCATTACAGAATTTGCCTCCAAAAGAGATTTGTGTTTTTATCAGCCAAGAGGTGCGTAGTCATCCGGAACGGTGATTCCGAGAGCAGCACAGTTTGCTTCGTTATAAAGTTTCTGAACTTCGGGAGCATACTGGATTTCCATATCGCCGGGGTTTGCGCCGTTAACAAGGATTTCGTATGCCATTTCGCCTGCTGCATAGCCGATGTCATAGTAATCGATGGAGAGGGTTGCAATTCCGCAGCCGCCGCAGATACCTGCTTCGCCAGCTACGATTGCTTTACCTGCGGGGATTGCTACGTTTGCAATGGTCTCGGTGCAGGAAGCAGCGGTGTTATCAGTAGGGATATAGAGAACGTCTGCTGCTGCGCAAGCTGCTGCAGTTACGTTTGCAACGTCGTTAGAGTCTGCAAAAGTGAAAACTTCAACGGTATAGCCCATATCTTCGAGGTATGCGGAGATAACGTCGGACTGATATACGGAGTTTGCTTCTGCGGAGCAATAGAGGATACCGATAACTTTTGCCTCGGGGAAGAGTTCTTTGATCATTGCTGCCTGTTCATCAAGAGGAGCAAGGTCTGCAGTACCGGTGATGTTGGAACCGGTTTTTCCGGTCCAGCCTTCAATCTCAAGAGCGGTTGCATAGTCGGTGATGGAAGTTCCGATAATCGGAATGGATGCGGTTGCTGCTGCAGCTGCCTGGAGAGCAGGGGTTGCATTACCCATGATGAGGTCAACGCCTTCTGCTACAAGCTGGTTGCAGATGGTAACGCAGGTTGCTGCATCGCCGGATGCATTCTGGTCGATGAAGGTTACTTTATCGCCGAGTTTATCGGTGAGTGCATCTTTAAAGCCCTGGGTTGCTGCATCGAGAGCTTCGTGCTGAACGAGCTGGCAAATACCAACGGTATATGCGCCTTCTGCTGCGGGTTCAGAAGAACATGCCGCAAGGGAAAGAACCATAATAAGTGCGATTGCAAGGCTGATAATCTTTTTCATTTTCATTTCCTCCAAAATCTTTTGAAAAAGTTTTTTTTAAAACAAAATAAGCGGTTCCCGGATTTTTGGGAACCGCTTTAGTTTGCTTTTTTTCAACAGGCAAAATTAAAACAGAAAACCAAAAACTTATCCGGATTATTCCATAAGGCAATAAGCGTACATAAATCGAACGCTGCGGTACATGAAATATTCTTTTTCGGAGTAGTTCATGTTTTTCATTGCCGAATTTCCTTTCTGTTTAAATTGCTTTCGTTGTTTAAAAATATAGCACTTTAAACCGATAAAGTCAACAGCTTTTTTGCAAATTATTTAACTTTTTTCAAAAAATTTTTTAAAAGAACGTTTTTGAGAACAGATTATAACCTTTTATACATTTATATAAGGCTATCAGCCGATTGCAACGTAACCTTCGGGAATGGAAACGCCGAGTTTTTCGCAAATCTCTGCGTTATAAACCTTGGTGGTTTCCGGAGCAAATTTGATATCCATATCGCCGGGGTTGGTTCCGTTAACAAGGATTTCAACAGCCATCTGTCCTGCAATATAACCAATATCATAATAATTGATAGAAAGAGTTGCAACGCCAAAGCCTTTGCATGCGTTTTCTTCGCCGGCGATGATAGGAGTTCCTGCAGGAAGAGCAACGTTGTTGATGGTTTCTGCGCAGGAAGCTGCGGTATTATCGGTGGGGATATAGAGAACGTCTGCTGCTGCGCAAGCTGCTGCAGTTACGTTTGCAACGTCGTTGGTATCTGCGAAGGTGAAAATTTCCACCTCGTAACCGAGGGAAACAAGCTCTGCTTCAACGATATTTGCCTGATATACGGAGTTCGGCTCTGCGGAGCAATAGAGGATACCGACAATTTTTGCATTGGGGAAGAGTTCCTTGATCATTGCTGCCTGCTGATCGAGAGGAGCAAGGTCTGCGGTACCGGTGATGTTGGAACCGGTTTTTCCGGTCCAATCGGAAATTTCGAGAGCGGTTGCATAGTCGGTGATGGAAGTTCCGACTACCGGAATGGTTGCGGTTGCTGCAGCAGCTGCCTGGAGAGCAGGTGTTGCATTACCCATGATGAGATCAACGCCTTCGGATACAAGCTGGTTGCAAATGGTGATGCAGGTTGCAGCATCGCCGGATGCGTTATGCTCGATAAATTCAACTTTATCACCGAGAGCTTCGGTAAGAGCATCTTTAAATCCCTGGGTTGCAGCATCAAGAGCCTCGTGCTGAACAAGCTGGCAAATACCAACTTTATAATTTCCCTCTGCGGTTTCGCCGGAACAGGCAGCAAGAGAAATCAGCATTATGAGAGCCATAAAAACGCTTATAATCTTTTTCATTTTCATTTCCTCCAATCGGGCATTGTTACCCTATGTTTATGGCATGATTATAACGCTTTAAAGAGCGAAAGTCAACAGTACTTTTTATATATTATTTACATTAATTTAAATAAACACTCTGTTTTTTTTGTTTTTTCTTTTGAGCACGGAGATGTTTTTGAGCATGCTCAAAAAGATCGGCGTGGTTTTTTGCATTAAAAATGCAGGATTTTAATTCAAATTGCCGTTTATTTTACATTAATCCGTCATTTTTATATTAATAATTGTTGTTTTTATCATTTTTCTATGTGTTTTCTGCAAGTTTTAAATAAATTACTTGCATTTTTATAAATAAGATGATACAATAAATAAGTTCGAATAAAAACACAAAGAGACCATTTTATAACGGAGAATTTAATGAAAGCTAAAACAAAACTTTCCCTTGCTGCACAGATTTTTATCGCCCTTGGACTTGGAATCATCGCCGGCCTTGTTTTTCTTGCTTTTAACAGAGCAGACCTTGCTGTAAGCTACATAAGACCTATCGGAACGATTTTTCTTAACCTTATTAAATTTATCGTTGTTCCCATCGTGCTCAGCTCCATTATCTGCGGCGTATTTTCCATGAAAGATATCCACAAGGTTGAATCCATCGGAATAAAAACCCTTGTCTATTATCTTCTTACAACTTCTTTTGCAATCGCAATCGGACTTTTTGGTGCAAATCTTTTCAAAGGTTTTTTCCAGGTGCTCGAAACAACGGATCTTTCCTATGAGGTTTCTGCAAAATCCAATTTTATGGATACCCTTATCGGAATCTTTCCTTCTAACATCATAAGCCCCATGCTTGAAGCAAACATGCTCCAGGTTATTGTTATTGCTCTTTTCTTCGGCTTTGGAATCATTCTTGCAGGCGAAAAAGGCGAACCTCTTGCAAAAGCAGTTACCAGCCTTTCCGAAGTCAGCATGGTAATTATGGATCTCATCTTAAAGCTTTCTCCCATCGGCGTTTTTTGCCTTATCACCCCGGTTATTGCAGAAAACGGCGCAAAAATTCTCGGTTCTCTTGCAATGGTTCTTCTTACCGCATATATCTGCTACGCCGTTCACGCTGTTTTTGTATATTCCGGCACTGTTAAAGTCCTTGGAAAAATCAGCCCCATCAGATTCTTTAAAGAGATGGCGCCGGCAATGGCCTTTGCATTTTCCAGCGCATCTTCCGTTGGAACTCTTCCCCTTAACCTTGAATGCACCGAAAAACTCGGCGCAAAAAAGGATATCGCAAGCTTTGTTCTTCCCCTTGGCGCAACCATAAACATGGACGGAACCGCCATTTATCAGGGCGTTTGTGCCGTATTTATTGCCGCCTGTTACGGAATTGAACTTACTCTTCCCCAGATGCTCACCATTGTTCTTACCGCAACCCTTGCTTCCATCGGAACAGCCGGTGTTCCCGGTTCCGGAATGGTAATGCTCGCAATGGTGCTCCAAAGCGTCGGACTTCCTGTTGAAGGAATCGCTCTTGTTGCCGGCGTTGACAGAATCTTCGATATGGGCAGAACCGTTGTTAATATCACCGGCGACGCCGCCTGTACCGTTATAGTCAGCAGCATCGAGGACAGAAAAGAAGCAAAAAACACCGCTGCGTAATAAAATTTTCCCTGCCTTTCCGCGGGGAATTTTATTTATATAAAAAAATATGTCTATATATAAAGAAATTTATTGACAAATTTCGCAATAATTGATAGATTATTTAAGTAATATTTTTAGGCCCATGCTTTTTTAAAAAAAAGCGCAACTAGATTTTTTCAGGAGGAAAATCCTATGTGGTTGGTTTTTACACTTGTAACAACCCTTTTATGGGGCGCTGCAGAGCTTTTTTATAAAAAAGGTTCTCACGAAACCCAGAAATACGACCATTTAAGAGTTTGCGTTCTGGTCGGCGCAGTAATGGGAATCCACGCAATATTCACTCTTCTTACCTCGGATATTGCTTATGACCCCATGAACCTTATCGCTTATTTGCCCGTTTCTTTGTGCTATATCGTTTCTATGGCCTGCTCCTTCTTCGGAATCAGATTTATCGAAGAATCCCTTGCAGACCCCATTGAAAACACCGCCGGAGCAATGTGCACTCTTTTGTGCGTAATCTTCCTTGGCGAAAGCATCGCACCTATGGTTTGGGTCGCAATCGGCGTTATCCTTGTTGGTATCATCGGTATCAGCTATACCGAAAAAAGTTCCGGCGATGAAAGAAAGAAAAGACTTGGCAAAAGACTTGCATTTATCGCATTCCTTATGCCTTTCTGCTATGCAATCATCGATGCATTCGGAAGCTTCCTTGATATCTTCTTCCTCGAGATGGAGACCAGCCCCCTTATCGGCATCAACGAAGAGAACATCGAGCTTGTTGCAAACATCTCTTATGAACTCACCTTCGCAATCGTCGGTCTTATCCTTTTCATCTTTATGCTCATCAAAAAAGTTCCCTTCGAGCTTCCGAAGCAGAAAGATAAAGCAATCGCCGCAGTTTGTGAAACCGCAGGTCAGCTTACCTATGTTTACGCCATGAGCGGCAACGGCGCTGTTGCAGCACCTATCCTTTCCTGCGTTTGCGTTGTTTCTCTTCTTCTTTCCCGCATCTTCCTTCACGAGAAACTTACCAAGAGACAGTATATCTTTATCGGCATCATCATCGTCGGTATTCTTATGCTTGCCGTTCTTGAGGGAGAATAAACCGAATTTTGAAAATAACAAACCCCCGCTGTTTTTAACAGCGGGGGTTTTATTTTCTTATTTTAAACTATTCAAATATTCCTCACTTACCACTGCTACATAAGGCAAGCCGCGATATTCTTCAAACAAATCCAGACCGTAGCCGAAAACAAACTCATCCGGAATTACCTTACCGACATAATCCGGTTCAAATTCAACTTTTCTTCTGGAAGGTTTATCCAGGAGAGTACAGGTTTTAACGCTCTTTGCGCCTCTGTTTTTAAAGTTGCTAACAAGTCTGCTCAAAGTATTTCCGGAGTCGATAATGTCCTCAACAATAAGGAAATCGCACTCTGTAAAATCTTCTCTGTCAAAATCCAAAAGAACCTTCATTTCTCCGGAGGATTCTGTTGAATTTCCGTATGTGCTTACTCTTACAAATTCCATTTCATTTACTACGTTAATCTTTTTTGATAAATCCGCCGTAAACATAATGGAACCCTTGAGTACGCACACAATTACTAATTTTTTGCCTTCGTAATCACGGTTAATTTCTTCTGCTAATCGGGAAACAATCGTTTCGATTTCTTCTTGAGGTACCAAAATTTTTTTAGTAATAAAATCCAACATATATATCCCTCTTCACTGTTATATTTTTTCAATCGATTATTCGGTATGTTTAAAGTATAACAAAAAGATTATCATTTTGCAATTTATAGTTTCAAATATAAAAATTTGCCGAAAGGCGGATGTGTTTTATTTGGAAGCTTCGTAAACTGCTACGGAAACAGAGCAGTTGCGCCGAGCATGGGTGTTACTGCTCACGTAGAAATGATGGGACTCATTGGGGTAGACAAAACGTGGACAAAAAAGCACCCCCTGCCGAAAGGCAATGGTGCTTTCTTTTGGCATTAAAACACCTCCAAAAGATGATAAGAACAGTATAGCATAAAAGGACTCCAAAAACATTTAAAAACATTGAAGAACTTATTTTATTGTGATAGACTAATTATATTAAGTTAAAGAGGTGATTTGAAAATGAAAAAAACATTAACACTTATTTTAACAATAATTTTTTTATTTTCCCTTAATGGATGTGGAAAAAATACCGAAGAAATAGATTTTTCTAATAATTCCGTTAATATAACATTATCTGAATTTATTTCAGAATACAATTCTTCTTTACGCTACGACAACAATTCTGTTGTATTATGGAATACAACAGATGCTGAATATATTGACTGTGCAAAAACCTTAATTAATGGTGTATTAAAAAATCCATCGGGTGCAGTCTACAATGAATCTTATGTTGTTGAAAAAGATCGTTATGGAAGAGCAATAATTTGTTTAGATGTTTCTGCGCAAAATAGTTTTGGTGGATATGTAAGAAAAACTTACCTTGTTTGTATACAAAAAGTTAGAGCAAACGACTTTACTTATTATGAGAATTTTTATTGGATTGAAAACACCTCAGCAACAAGCTATGAAACTTTAAAAAAATATAATGATTTTGGCATTAATCCTAATGATGTAGAACTTAAAGGACAATTTATTGAAGAAGAAAATCTTTCTTTTGTAAATTCTATTTTAATAAGCGAAAGCAGCATTTTATCTCATTATCTCTATAACGCAAAATTTTTTGATTGGGAAATATATACGAACGAGGACAATCAAATTGTTGCACTCTCAATGACTTTACAAAAAAAGGACGAAAACTCCATTACTAAATATCAAATAAAGAAAAATATTACTGCTGTAATCTCTATTCTTTCAGATACAAAAGAAGAAAAAGCAGAAAAAATATTTGAAGAAATATTTGATAACGAACAATTACTTCCAAACAAAAATTCAAAGGAGCATAAGGCTAATTGGCTGTATGAATGTGTTTTAGATGGTGAAAATATAACATTTTTCTTTATCTCCGTATCAAACAAAAATTATAAAAATAACTTTTATTGGTCTCCATTAACAGAAAAAATTTATTTTGAAAAACTTGCCAAAGACTGCTTAGAAAAAGAGGAGTTTGAATCAGCTATTGCCTATTTTGAACAAGCAGAAATCTTTTCAGATGATTTGTTGTTAGCTTACTATGAGCAAGGAAAACAATTGTTTGAAAACAATCGCTTAGAGGACTCTATATACTATTTTGCTCTAGCAAAAAATTATAAGGACGCAAAAGAGAAAATTAATGAATCTTATTATCTTCTTGCTAAAGAAAGTGAGGAAAGCGGAGATTTCTATTCAGCATATAATTACTATAGCTGTGCTAATAATTATTTGGATTCAGCTAACAAGAAAATGGAGTGCTGCTACAAACACGGAAATTATTTATTTGAAGAAGAAAACTATGTTGAAGCTGCAAAATATTTTAATCTTTCTAAAGGGTATAATAATGCAGATGAAATGGAAAAAGAGTGCTATTATTTGTATGGCACACTGAAAATAAAAGTAAAAAAATTTGATGAAGGAATTGAATATTTACAGAAATGTAGAGGTTATAAAGATACCGACGACATAGTTTTAACAATCTTTTATGATGCCGCAATGATTGATGTTCAAAATTATATTTCTAATTGTAATATAGGAACATCGAACCGCGAACCTTCACGAGGCGACAAAGGCTTAGAACTTTATAATATAGCTGTTGCATCTTTAAAAAAATGTGAGAACTATAAAGACAGCTCTTATTGGCTTGAAGTTATAACTACAATTGAGGAAATATGTGTTTCTGCTAATAAAGCAAATAACATACGCGGTTCTTTGTATTCTCCTTCATTGTCAACATTTACTATTTCAATTGAAGGAGATAACATTATTCTTTATGAGCCAAATTTAAAAAAATCGGCAGAAATTCAACTTGAATTAACTTTTACAAAAGACAAAAGTTATTTTTCTGCATTTATCCCATCTGTTTGGTATTCTGGAATGAATGACGATGATGGCGATGTTGTAAGAATGGTTGTTTCTTTGTTCACAAATGTTTTCTCCGACCAAGCTTTTAGGGTGTATTTGGATGAAAGTTTTGGTTCTGACGATACCCAAAAAACGGTTAAAGTTGAGTATAATGATTATATAATTGAAATAACCACAACACCTTCCCATTTATATCGTAAAGTATCTATAATAATAAATGGTTATTTAAAATAAAGAAAAGCCTCCTTGCGGAGGCTTTTTTCATTGTTCCAAAAGTTCAAGATATTTGTAAATTGTAGTTCTGCTCATTCCGCAATAAAAAAGCTCCTTTCC
>JAFYOZ010000037.1 GCA_017547705.1 Oscillospiraceae bacterium | reverse complement strand
TGAGCACGGCGTTTTTTATTAAATCAAAGCTTCATATCCCCTGCTTTGATAAGTTTCATCTTTTTCATGATGAAATAGAACAAATACGAAAGAACTGCAGGAAGAATAAAACATACTAAAACAAGACCAATCCACATATTGCTGTCGGTTCCCATATCAGCAAGAACACCAAGCGGTCCCACAAGGCCACAGGTTCCCATTCCGGCAGAAACTCCGGTACATTCAAGCTTAAAAACAAGTGTGCTTATCGGGCCACAAACAGCCGCCGCAAGAGTTGGCGGAATCCAAATAGCCGGTTTTTTAATAATATTACTCATTTGGAGCATAGAGGTTCCAAGTCCCTGAGCAAAAAATCCACCCCATCCATTATCCGCAAAGCTGATGACCGCGAAACCGATCATCTGTGCACAGCATCCGGCAACTGCCGCACCTCCGGCAATTCCACTGATACCTATCATCGCACAAATCGCAGCGGACGAAATAGGAAGAGTAAGAATAATACCAACAATAACAGCAATTATGATTCCCATAAGAAGAGGCTGCATTTCTGTAGCTGTATTTATAAAATCTCCAAGATAATACATAATATAAGCAACTGCAGGACAAATAAGTTTTGCAACTGCATAACCCGCAATAATAGTAACGCTTGGTGTTACAAGAATATCGACTTTTGTCTTTTTGGATACAGCCATTCCTATTTCCGATGCAACTATCGCCGCAACATAAGCACCGGCAGGACCCGCCGTATATGCTATGCTGCTTCCGTCAGCAATCGCTATTGTTGCACCAAGACTATAAGATAAGCTTCCAACTGCAGCGCAAGAAAACATTACAAGAGGATCCGCTTTCAACGAATATGCTATGGCAACACCGATTGCCATACCGGAAGCTCCCTGTGCAAAAGTTTTCATCTCGGTAAAAAATCCCCCGATGGCATTAACCGTTTCGTTTGATACATAATCTGCACCGAGATATGTTCCAATGGTTCCAAAAATCGTACCGATTAAAAGAGAGGCAAAAAGACCCAGAGCCATTGCAGACATAGCATCAATAAAATACTTTTTTGCGTATTTTTTTAAATCTTTCATTCTTTTCATCTCCGATATTTTGATATTTTTATCATATCACTTTTATATTTATATTGCAAATAACTTAATAAATATATATAATAGATATAGACTATATTTTGAGGAGAATGATATGAAACCTATTATCGGCATTTTACCTTCATATGACCAGGATAAAAAACAAATTTTTCTCGATGACTTCTATCTGGACGAAATAACAAGTTCCGGTGGTTTTGCTGTTGTTTTGGCTCCGACTCTTGATAAAGAAGCTGTTATAGAAACTCTCGATCGTATTGATGGTTTAGTCATTTCCGGCGGAGTCGATATTGACCCCAAGTATTACGGAAAAGAAAATACCGGAAAAAGCGTCGGAATAACCCCCCTGCTTGATGAGAGCGAATATCTTTATATCACTCTTGCTCTTGAAAAAGATCTTCCTATTCTTGGAATTTGCAGAGGTATGCAGGCTCTTAACGTTTTCGGCGGCGGAACTCTTATTCAGGATATTCCTACTGAATATAAAACAGAAACCATCCATAATCTTGAAAAACCTGATGTAGCTTTCCATAACCTTACCGTTCTTCCGGATAACCCTCTTGCAGATATGATTGGACCCGGAGAACACAGAATTAACAGCTATCATCATCAGGCTGTTGATGAACTTGCCCCCTTCTATGCTGTTGCCGCCGTTTCTGAAGACGGTCTTGTTGAATCCATTTACAGAACCGATAAAAAATTTGTTCTTGGAGTTCAGTGGCATCCGGAACGCGACTTCCATGTTGCTATCAACAATAAAAAAATCGTTGATGGATTCATAAAAGTTTGCTGTAAAGATTAATAGCTTGACATAAAAAAAGACCGGCTTTGCCGGTCTTTTTTCTTATTAATCAAAATATTTTTCTCCAAGACCGTATTGTTCAACAACAAAGTCCATATCTTTATCACCACGACCGGAAAGGCATACAAGAATTGAGCCCGTATCATGTTCTCTTGCATATTTCATCGCGTATGCAACAGCATGAGAGCTTTCAACCGCAGGAATAATACCCTCAAAGCGACAAAGTTTATAAAAAGCTTCCATTGCTTCCTCATCGCTTATTGCAACATAATTAACTCTTCCTACATCACGGAGAAAAGCGTGTTCCGGGCCAACAGAAGGATAATCCAGTCCACTTGCAATAGAATAAACAGGACTTGGATTTCCGTCTTCATCCTGAAGAAGATAGCTGTTGAAGCCATGAAGAATACCGGGTTTTCCGTATGCCATAGACGCTGCGTGGTCACCTACTGCAGAACCTCTTCCAAGAGGCTCAACGCCATAAATATCAACCGGATCTCCGAGGAACGGAACAAACATACCGATAGAGTTTGAACCGCCGCCAACACAAGCTGCGATAGCATCCGGCATGATTCCGGTCATCTCCAGGAACTGTTCTCTCGCCTCGATACCAACGATGGATTGGAAATCCCTTACCATTTTTGGGAAAGGATGAGGGCCAACTACAGAACCTATGCAATAAATTGCGTCTTTATATTCGTTCATATATGCCTCAAAAGCGGCATCAACAGCCTCTTTAAGGGTTTTTAAGCCTTTGGTAACCGGAATTACGTTTGCTCCAAGAAGTTTCATTCTCGTTACGTTAGGAGCCTGTTTTTCAATATCAACTTCTCCCATATATACGTCACATTCAAGGCCAAAATATGCTGCCGCAGTTGCAATTGCAACACCATGCTGTCCTGCACCGGTTTCTGCTATGAGCTTTTTCTTGCCCATGTATTTTGCAAGAAGTCCTTCGCCCATGCAATGATTCAGTTTATGAGCACCGGTATGATTAAGGTCTTCCCTCTTAAGATAAATCTGACATTTGCCAAGATGATTAGAAAGTCTTTCACAATGATAAACAGGCGTTGCCCTGCCCTGAAATTCTTTTCTTATTCTGCGAAGCTCATTTATAAACTGTGCACTATGACAAATAGTTTCATACGCATCATCAATTTCCTTAAAAGCCGGAACAAGTTCTTCAGAAATAAACTGTCCGCCAAAAGTTCCAAAAAATCCGTCTTTATTAGGATAATCTTTAAGATAACGGTCAAAATCTTTATAGCTCATGTACATGATAATAATTTCCTTTCAATATAAAATAGATTTATTAGAAATTATTTGAAATTTCGCCATCGTTTCATACAAAAAGCCTCCAAAATAAAAAACGCCTTTGTCCCTTGTTAATTAAACAGGACAAAGACTAAAAAATCTCTGCGGTACCACCTGAATTGGTTAAAACCCTCTCATTGGATACGATTATATCCATCCGGAAAGATAACGGTCCGGTGCCGACGGCCATTACTTGCAATTTGCTTTCCTGCCATCCTCATGAGTCCATTCACTTTTGCTCATACTGCGGAAATCACACCATCTTCCCACTCTCTTTAAGCAGAAACAAAAGTTACTATTCTCAATCATCGGTTTATATATATTATAGATAACTTATACCACCTTTTAGCGCTTTTGTCAAGTAAATCGCTAAAATATTTATAAATAAAAAAGCGGTGCTCATTTTGAGCACCGCAATTTTTATGTAAATTATGCTTTGAGGTCAAGACCGGAAGCTTTTTTGTCATACATCTGTTTGCAGAGTTCTGCAATGTATGCGCCTGCTTCTACCGGAGGAGTACCTGCTTTATGGATGTTGGATACAACGGTACGGTTTGCTTCCGGAATACCGGGATAGCCGCCATATACGCAGTATGCAGAGAGAGAGCTAGAAGTTGCAAGTCCGGGTCTTTCACCAAGAAGGATAACGGTTACTTTTGCGCCAAGGATTTTTGCAACAGAGTCTTCTGCACCAACACGACCATATTTTACAAAGAAAGGAGTACCAACTTTAAGGTTGGTTGCTTTAAGACCATTGTAAATTGCAGGAAGAACTGCGTCGATGTTTGCTTCAACTGCGGAAGAAGAAAGTCCGTCGGAAACAACGATCTGTACGTCGGGTTCATTGATGCAATCTTTTTTGATCTGAGCAGCAGTTTCTTCGTCGAAGATACGGCCAAGGTCAGGTCTGGTAAGATAGGTCTCTTTGCTGTCGCATTTAGTCTGATAAGTTTTGAGGTTGTTTCTTTCAAGATATTCTTCATGAACATCGTTGAAAACTGCGTCCATTGCAGCAGCGTTGTCTGCACGAACACGAAGAGTAGTTCTGGTAAGAGGACGAGGACCAGCTCTCCAAACGCCAAGACGAGCGTCGGTTTTTGCTTTAAGTCTCATATACTCTTCTTTGTTGTAAGGGTTCGGAATGTTGAACTCTTCTCTGAGGCTATATGCGGAGATGTCATCTACCTCTCCATCACATTCGCATTTGCAGGTGCATTTAGGAGCTGCTTCGCCCTGAGTGGCCTGTGCGATAGCTTCACGGATGATTTTCATAAGTTCGGTATCGTTCATTATAAATGCAGCCTCCTTTCTTATTTAGCAAAGAACATGGATGCGTCGCCTGCACGTTCGCCAAGACGGCCGTCTTCATCGAGGATGCCCATCTTGATTGCCCATTTGTGGAATTCAGGAGCAGGTTTTCTGTGGCTGAGTTCACGCATGGTGTTGTCGTCGTGGAAGGAAACGTCCTGATATGCGAGCATTACGTCGTCGCCCATAGGAACGCCCATATAGTCGTTGCAGTTTGCAGCGTTAAGAAGCAGGCAAGCGATTTCCTGGTCGTCCTGGGTAATACCGGTATGGTTGGTGAAGCAAGGTGCCATACCCATAGGAAGGCCGATGATTTTTGCCATGAAGTGGTCTTCAAGGTTACCACGGATCATTTCTTTACCGTCGTAAATGGTTTCCGGTCCGATAAAGCCGGTTACGTTGTTGATCATGAAGGGTTCGAATGCACGAGCAAAGCCGTAAGTACGTCCTTCAAGAGTCATTTCGTCAGCGCCTTCATCGCAGTCGATGGACATTTCGGAACCTTGGCCGGTTTCGAAATAAAGTTTGTTCATACCGGTACCATAGCATTCCTGTTTAGCAAGATCGTATGCTTCGAGAAGAAGTGCTTTATCTACGCCGAATGCTTCGCAAGCAGTCTGAGTACCTGCGATGGACTGGAAGAACATGGAGAGAGGTGCACCCTCACGAACGGACTGCATCTGAGTGGTTACGTGAGAAAGAACAGTAATCTGGGTAGGAATATCCCATTTATCTTTAAAGTCGCGGAGAGCATGGGAGATTCTCTGGGTGGTTTCAACGGTATCTTCTACGGGGTTGATACCGAAGCAAGCGTCACCGGAACCGAAGGAAACAGCTTCCTGAACACCAAGAAGAATAGTTTCGGGGTCATCGGTACTGGAGTTGCACTGTGCACGGAAAGAAAGAGTTCCGGGAAGACCGAGCTGAGTTTCGCAGCGGGTAGGTCTGCTGCATTTGCTTGCGCCGTAAATAAGGTCGGAAGCGGAGCAGATTTTTGCAACTGCTGCAACGGTTTCACCAATCCAAGCATAGCTTGCACGATAAAGATCGTTGGTGGTGGTTTTGTGATCCATGATCCATTCACGAACTTCAGCAATGGTGTAGTTCTTGAATTTATCGTACATACGTCTGTTCATGGAGTCGATTTCAACTCTGGTTACCTCGTCTTTCTCATAAGGAACGACAGGGTTTCGGTGATGTCTGCAACGGTAAGCTCGCTGAGAACAACTTTAGCTGCGATTTTTTCGGAAACAGTTTCCGGAGCAATTCCAAGGTATCTGTCGCCGGATTTCGGCTCGTTTGCTTTTGCGAGAACGTCTTTGACATCACGGAATTCATAAGTTTTTCCGTTAAGTCTGGTTTTCAGTTTCAAGGTGAAAACTCCTTTCCGTTTTGTGCGAAGAAACGCATAAAACTGGTTAATTATTTTATCCGCTATTTACGTAAAACCAAGTCCCAAAACATCTCCTTATTTCGGACACGGTTTCACATAAAACTACGATTTATAGTTGGGCGCAAAAACACCTTTCTATACTCTTAAATAATACTAAAAAAAGCAAATTTTGTCAACGCTTTTTGCTCTTTTCTCATCCCTTTTTGATGTAACATCAACAAAAAAAGCCTTCCAAAAGGAAGGCTTTTTGATTTAGTCAACATTCTTTTTAAAACGTGCTTTCATTCTCATATTGTTATCAAGAATCTTTTTACGGATTCTGATATTTTTAGGAGTTACTTCAAGAAGTTCATCATCTTTGAGGAACTCGATGGAAGCTTCAAGGCTCATTCTCTTATAAGGAACAAGGCGGAGAGCATCATCGGAACCGGATGCACGGGTGTTGGTAAGATGTTTGGTTTTGCAAACGTTAACAGCAATATCTTCTGCTTTAGGAGAAGAACCAACTACCATTCCTTCATATACGGGAACACCTGCTCCGATAAAGAGCTGGCCGCGTTCCTGTGCATTGAAAAGGCCGTAAGTGATAGATTCACCGGTTTCGAAGGAAATAAGGCTTCCGGTTGCACGACGCTGAATATCGCCTTTATAAGGCTCGTAGCTGTCGAAGATGGAGCTCATAATACCTTCGCCCTTGGTGTCAGTCATGAATTCGTTTCTGTAACCGAAAAGGCCTCTGGAAGGAATCTTGAATTCAAGACGCATACGGCTGCCAAACGGTGCCATTTTAGTAAGTTCGCCTTTTCTGTTACCCATTGCGGACATGATGTTACCAACGCAGTCTTCGGGAACGTCGATAGAAAGAAGCTCAATCGGCTCATGGAGTTTTCCGTTAATGGTTTTATAAAGAACCTTCGGAGTGGATACTGCAAATTCATAACCTTCGCGGCGCATGGTTTCGATGAGGATAGAAAGATGCATCTCACCTCTTCCGCAAACGGAGAACTTATCAGTGGTATCAGTATCGGATACGCGAAGAGAAACGTCTTTAAGAAGTTCTCTGTAAAGTCTGTCACGAAGCTGACGGCTGGTAACAAACTTACCTTCTCTTCCAGCAAAGGGGCTGTCGTTAACGCAGAAAGTCATTTCTACGGTAGGTTCGCTGATTTTTACAAAAGGAACTGCTTCGACAGTATCAGGAGCACAGATAGTATCGCCAATATAGATATCCGGGATACCGCTGATGCAAACGATATCACCAACAGAAGCGCTTTCGCAGGTTTCTTTAGAAAGACCTTCAATCTGATAAAGAGTACCGATTCTGCCTTTATAGTCAGCTTTTTCTTTATGATAATCAGTTACAACAACGTCTTTGTTCGGAGTAAGGCGTCCACGTTCTACCCTGCCGATACCGATTCTGCCTACATATCCGTTATAGTCAATGGAAGAAACAAGCATCTGGAGAGGACCTTCATCATCGCCTTCAGGTGCAGGAATATGGTCAAGAATAGTATCAAAGAGAGGTTTAAGGTCTTTTCCTCTGGTATAGGGGTCAAAGGATGCAGTACCTTCTCTACCGGAACAGAAAAGCATCGGGCTTTCGAGCTGTTCTTCGGAAGCATCAAGATCAAGAAGAAGTTCGAGAATCTCATCGCCGATTTCATCAAGTCTTGCATCGGGTTTATCAACTTTGTTGACAACAACGATTACAGGATGATTCATCTCAAGAGCTCTCTGGAGAACAAAACGGGTCTGAGGCATAGGGCCTTCTGCTGCGTCAACAAGAAGGATAACGCCGTCAACCATTTTAAGAACACGTTCAACTTCGCCACCGAAGTCTGCGTGTCCGGGAGTATCAATGATGTTGATTTTTACTCCGTTATAATGTACGGAAGTGTTTTTTGCAAGAATGGTGATACCTCTTTCTCTTTCAAGGTCACCGGAGTCCATAACACGGTCTTCTACAACCTGGTTATCACGGAAAGTTCCGCTCTGTTTGAGCATTTCATCTACGATGGTGGTTTTGCCGTGGTCAACGTGGGCAATAATTGCAACGTTTCTTAAATCTTCACGAATCAATTAATTTTTCTTCCTTCCTTATTGGGAATTTTCCCGGAATAAATAAACATAAAAAACGGACAGTTCCCCGTTTTTGTTAAAATCGGCGGAAATGCCCGTTATTGGACAAATCTCTTAAGGTTTTCCCTTCGGGCTTTATAATCAGTCCGGAAGATCTTCGGTAGGAAGATCGAGGTTATCAAGAATTCTGCGGAGTTCGCCGAGTTCTTCAGCAGTAAAGGTAAGGCCTTTTGCCATTCTGCTGTGATCGGGAGCCCATTCGCGGATATCAAATTTTGCAGGGCGATCGTTCCAGCTTACAAGGTTAAGCTCTTTGGTCCAGCCACGGGAGTTTTCGGAAATAACGCCGCATTCTTCGGTGATTTTATAAGTGATTTCAGGCATATCGTGTTCCTCCAAGAAGTAATTATATTTTACGCTTTTATATATTATATATTATAAGTATAATATATAAATTTTGCAATATCCTTTTTGAATTTTTTTCGAATAATGATTCTATTTTTTGTTTTTTTCTTCAATAATCAGCGATTTTTTAAATTTACAGACCTGTGAAGTTTGGTTTTCATAAAATATATTGCATGGAATATTACATGCAATATAAAAAACGGAGATTGATACAATGGAAAACAGTGGCAACATTAATCAAAATGGTTGCAACGGAACCGAAGGCATTCTTGCAATGGCAAGAGTTCCGATTCAGCCCTGGAACCAAGTTTATGATGGATCAACAGCACTTTCACGCGGAACCCTGTTCCCTGCTCTTGACCTTCCCTACATCGGTAAGGAGGCATCAAAATGAACGAACAAAAAACTCTGCTTTCAAGAATAACAACCTGCGATTTTATTCTTACAGAAACCGCAATTTTTCTTGATACCCACCCCGATTGTAAAGATGCTTTGGATTTTTATAGAAAACATCTTGAAATGAGAAAAAAAGCCGAGACCGAATATACCGAAAAATTCGGTATGCTCAAACACATGGATTATAACGGCCAGAACTCCTGGCAATGGACAGACGGTCCTTGGCCTTGGGAATTTGAGGAGGTGTGATGTATGTGGATTTATGAAAAGAAGCTTCAACGTCCGGTAAAAATCGCAAAACCTGACCCCGCAATGGCAAAAATAATTATCACACAGCTCGGAGGCCCCGACGGTGAACTCGGCGCTTCTATGAGATATCTAAATCAGAGATACGCAATGCCAAACGATAAAGTAAAAGCTGCGCTTACTGACATTGGAACGGAAGAACTTGGGCATATGGAAATGGTTGCAAGCATCGTTCATCAGCTCACAAGAAATCTTTCTATGAGCGAGATTGAAAACAGCGGATTTGCACCATATTTTGTTGACCATACAGTAGGCATCTATCCTGTTGATGCAAGTTGCGTACCCTGGAACGCAGCAACGATACAATCAACCGGTGACCCTATTGCCGATCTTCATGAAGATATGGCCGCAGAACAGAAAGCAAGAAAAACCTATGATAACATTCTTAATCTTACCGATGATCCGGATATCAGAGATGTAATAAAATTCCTCCGCGAACGGGAAATTGTTCATTATCAGAGATTCGGAGAAAGCCTTGAACAGGTTCTTGACGGTCTTAACAGCAAAAATTATTACGCATTCAACCCTGCTTTCATTCCAAGAAAAGATTAAACAGAAAAAAACAGCCGTAAAGTTTTTAAACTTTACGGCTGTTTTGTAATTTTTGATAATCAAATAATTATCTCTGTCCTTTGTCGTAAGGAATACCTTCTGCTTTAGGTGCTCTGGATTTTTTGGAAGTAAATGCAAGAACGATAAGGCAGATGATATAGGGCATCATGTTGTATATGGAGCCCGGGATATTGAGGTTTACGAGGAACTCGAAACCGAAGAATACGTTGGAAAGTGCACGGAAGAAACCGAAGATGATTGCAGCCATTGCAATTCTGCTGGGTTTCCACTGTCCGAAAATCATAACAGCAAGTGCGAGGAAACCGAAACCTGCAACACCGTTTTCGAATTTCCATTCAGAAACACCGGAAAGGATATAGCAGATACCGCCAAGACCGCCGAACATACCGGAAATGAGAACACCGGCCCAACGCATTTTATAAACGTTGATACCTACGCTGTCTGCTGCCTGAGGATGTTCACCGCAAGCCATAAGACGAAGGCCGAATTTGGTTTTATAAAGAACTACATATGCTGCAACAAGACCGATAACTGCAATTAACATAAACCAGTTGAACTCAAAGGAGCCAATATTTACGATAAATGCTTTTTTCTCCTCAACATACTGAATGGTGGAAGAAACGTCATCAGGGTTTGCAGCGGTGTTGATTGCTTTAACCATAACGGTTGCACCTGCAGTACCAAGCATGTTAAGAGCAGTACCGACGATTGTCTGGTTTGCTTTAAAGTTGATACATGCAACGCCCAAAAGCGAAGAATATGCAACACCAAAAATAATAGCAGCAAGAACAACAGAAATAATAATGCCAAAAGCGCCGAAGCTATCGGGTGCATATCTCATCATAAGAGCACCGCCAAGAGCGCCGATTACCATGATACCTTCAAGACCAAGGTTGATAACACCGGAATGTTCTGCGAAGCATCCGCCAAGTGCAACAAGAATAAGAACAGAGGCGAAAACAAGAGTGTACTGAATAAGCAATAACATTACTTATCGCCTCCTTCCTGAGTATTTGCTTCTGCGATTGCTTTTGCTTTAAGAGCTTTCTTTTCTTCAGATTTATCAATGAGCTGATTCATTGCATATTTAATGAAGAATACGAAACCGCAAAGGTAGATAATAATAGCAGAAATAAGGTCAGAAATCTGTGCGCAATACATGGTCTTATCAACGTAAGAACCACCAACAGTGATATGCTGAATGAAATAGGAAGAGAAAATTGCACCGATGGGGTTAAGACCGCCAAGGAATGCTGCTGCAATTCCGTTAAAACCGGTTGCAGGAACTGCTGCAGAAGTGCAAGACCACTGCTCATAGTCAGTAAGATAAAGGAAGCATGCACCAAGAGCTGCAATAGCACCGGAAATCATAAGGGAAACGATGATGTTTCTCTTCTCTGCCATACCGCAATATTTTGCAGCATTTTTATTGAATCCGGTTGCTTTAAGTTCATAACCAAATTTAGTTTTATCAAGAACAACGGAAACAAGAATTGCAAAAAGGATAGAAAGCGGAATTGCAATGGTAACTCTTTCGTTTCCTTCGAAAAGGTTATGAAGTCCAAGAGTAGGAAGAATTGCATTCTGGGAATCAATGTTAAGGTGGTAAGTATAGGGGCTGGTAGAGTCTTTTACGTTCATAAGAATCATATTGGTGGAGTAAAGAGCAATCCAGTTAAGCATAATACCGGAAATAACCTCGTTTACGTTGCAATAAGATTTAAGAAGACCAACAATAGCACCATAGAGAGCGCCTGCGATTGCTGCAAAAATCATGCAAGGTACCCAACCCATACCAAGTGCAAGAGCACAATAAAGGCTTACGCAGATACCAACGCAATACTGGCCTGCTGCACCGATGTTGAAAAGTCCAACTTTATATGCAAAAAGGATGGAAAGAGAGCACATAAGAAGCGGAGCAGTTTTAACAAGGGTGTTACCAAAGTTTTTAATCTGAAGATTTGTTTTGGAATAATGCATGAAGTTTTTAAGAACTTCGAGAATTGCTTCGCCTGCACCTTCAGGATTAATGAAAAGAAGAACTATATAACCAATTGCAATACCAAGAACGATACAGATAAGAGAAGCAAACAAAGACTGAAATGCATCGTTTTTCAGAATTTTCTTAATCATGCTTTCACCTCATCTCTCTTTGCACCGGCCATATAAAGACCAAGTTCATCTTCAGTTGCAGTTTTAGGATTAAGTTCACCGACGATTTCGCCTTCATACATAACAAGGATACGGTCGGAAACATCCATAACCTCTTCAAGTTCAAGAGAAACAAGAAGAACAGCTTTTCCTGCATCACGCTGTGCTACGATCTGTTTATGGATATATTCGATTGCACCAACGTCAAGACCACGGGTCGGCTGAACAGCAATAAGAAGTTCCGGGTTTTTATCAATTTCACGAGCAACGATTGCTTTCTGCTGGTTACCACCGGACATGCTTCTTGCAATGGTGATAGGACCCTGACCGGAACGAACGTCATACTGTTCAATAAGTTTTTCTGCGTATTCTCTAATGTTTTTCTTTCTAAGGAATCCGAATTTATTGGTGAATTCGGGTTTAAAATAATTTTGGAGAACGCAGTTGTAATCGAGCGGATAATCAAGAACAAGACCATGTTTATGTCTGTCTTCCGGAATATGGCTCATACCGGAAAGAAGTCTCTTACGGATAGGAGCTTTGGTGATATCTTCTCCGCAAAGAGTGATTTTACCGCTTACAAGAGGTTCAAGACCGGAAAGACCGTAAACAAATTCAGTCTGTCCGTTTCCGTCGATACCTGCGATACAAACAACTTCGCCGCGATGTACTTTAAGGGAAACGTTTTTAACTGCATTGTTTTTATGCATTTTGGATGCAACAGTCATGTTTTCGATATCAAGAACAACTTCACCGGGAGTGCATTCTTCTTTTTTAACATGGAGGTTTACGTTATGGCCTACCATCATTGCGGAAAGCTCTTCAATGGTTGCATCTTTGGTATCAACAGTACCGATGTATTTACCTTTTCTGAGAACGCTGCAGCGGTCTGCAACAGCTTTGATTTCATTAAGTTTATGAGAAATGAAAAGGATGGATTTACCTTCTGCTGCAAGGTTTTTCATAATATGCATAAGTTCGTCAATCTCCTGAGGAGTAAGAACTGCAGTAGGTTCGTCAAAAATGAGAATCTCATTTTCACGATAGAGCATTTTGAGAATTTCAGTACGCTGCTGCATACCTACGGTAATATCCTCAATATAAGCATCCGGATCTATATGAAGTCCGTATTTTTCAGAAAGCTCAAGAACTTTTTCTCTTGCTTCCTTTTTCTGAAGAAAACCGAATTTGTTCGGTTCAACACCCATGATAATATTATCGAGAACGGTGAAACATTCAACAAGTTTAAAATGCTGATGTACCATTCCGATTCCAAGGGCGTTTGCATCATTAGGATTTTTAATATGTACTTCTTTACCATCTTTCTTGATGACGCCCTCTTCTGCCTGATAAAGACCGAAAAGAACGCTCATCAGGGTAGATTTACCGGCACCGTTTTCGCCAAGAAGAGCATGTATCTCGCCTTTTTTAAGCTGGATAGTTATATCATCGTTGGCGATGATTCCGGGAAACTTTTTGGTAATATGAAGCATTTCAATTGCGTATTGATTCTCCAACTCTACCATCCCTCCTATTATGCTGATATAGTTACTATAATAATACTACTAAAGTTAACTAAATACAAGCATAATTTACAAAATTTTACACACAAAAAAAGAACGGGCAAAAAGCCCGTTCTTTTTCTATTTACTGTGATAAATAATTATTTAATGTTACCAAGATCTTTGAGGGTTACAACAGTTACATAGTCTGCTGCAGCACCGGAAACGTCGCTGTTAACAACGATTTCGCCGTTGTACATTGCTGCTACGAGAGCTTCGTAATCTTCAACGGTGAAGTTGTCGTCGAACTGAGTGGTTTCATAAGGGATCTGAACATAGTTTTCTTCAGGATTTTCGGAAACAAGACCAAGGGTTTCAACAATACCACCTTTGAATTCGCCAGCAATGATTTTGCCGAGCATGGTGATGGTGGTTGCTTTAAGACCTTTCATTGCAGAGGTTACAGTCATGCCTTCGCCGTACATGCCGTCGATGATACCAGACTGGTCAACGTCAACGCCGATAACTTTGCCGCCAACTTTTGCTGCTGCTTCAGCAACAGAAGTATAAACGCCGCCGCCGCATGCGAATACGAGTTCGGTGCCTTCACCGTACCAGGTATCCATAACTGCAGTTACGTCTGCGTCGCCGTAGAACTGGTTAGCAAAGCCCCAGAGAACAGTTACATCAGCGCCGGTTTCAGCTGCTGCTGCATCAACACCCTGAAGGAAGCCATAACC
>JAFYOZ010000036.1 GCA_017547705.1 Oscillospiraceae bacterium | reverse complement strand
TGTGAAACGAGTTCCTTCAAGGAAATGTGCACTAAGGTATACTCTTGCATTCTTTGCAACCTTGTGTCCATCACTTACAAAATAATATGCACCTTCAAATTCTATAAGCTGGTATGCATCTTGACGTACTCCATCAATATAAAGATATCCATCTGCCTGAACGCCATGCTTAATTATAAGTTTGCCTTCTGCATCAAATTCATAATATCCAACTGTGAAACGAGTTCCTTCAAGGAAATGTGCACTAAGGTATACTCTTGCATTCTTTGCAACCTTGTGTCCATCACTTACAAAATAATAATTGCCTTCAAATTCTATAAGCTGGTATGCATCTTGACGTACTCCATCAATATAAAGATATCCATCTGCCTGAACGCCATGCTTAACCTCTGGCGGGTTAAGCATTCTACCATTCTCGTCAAATACATATTTTCCTGCCGGCAGAAGATTATTTGTACGGGAAACATCATATTCGCCAGTTACTGCAAGATAACCACTATTTATGTAATAATAATAACCATCTTCTTTGATAAGCCCTGCTGCAACGGGAATACCATTTTCAAGATAAGTTGTTCCATTATTACAAACAAAGATGCCTGTAAAATCCGTTACATACTCGCCAACAAATACGCCTTCTTCAGTAAATTCATAAACCTTACCAGGATTGTTACTTTCAACAAGCATGCATACACCCTCATGACGGTAACCTTCTCTGTTAAAAGCATATGTTTCTCCACTAATAGTTACCCAAACAGCATTTGCATGAGGGTTGCCCGCACCGCAACGATAGTAGTCTGCTCCGTAACTAAATCTGGTTCCATTTTCAGTTTCTACCCAAGCACCTTCTGTAATGCAAGTTTCACCAAAATCATATGTAACCCCATTTATGGTAGCTTCTCCAGTTGCAAGCTTGTAGTCACCATATGCGAAACAATATTTTCCTGCTTCGATAGTCTGCCAACCTCTAAGAAGGTTACCTGCGATTGCATAATAATGGCTTCCGTTCATTTCGAATACGCCGGTATATACATAAACTGCGCCGCAATCTTCGTCGGAACAAACAAATTTTCCGTCAACAATCTCATAATTGTGGGTTACTTCAAGTTTTTCAAGAATGGTACCCCACTCAACTACAGACTGGCAAGTTTCGCAGTAAGTTCTGTTTTCATAACCTGCTTCAGCAGTGGTTGCTTCTTTATTAAGAACAGTAAGTTCTACATCGTGAACGTGATAAGGGGAAGAGATGGTGGCAAGTTCGGTTGCAACGTTGATTGCGCCTCCAAACGGAGCATCATCAATAGTACCATAAACAATTTCGCAATCTACGTTTACAACAGGTTTGTTGCCCATTTCAGCAGGAGCATAATAGGTATTGGTAACATAGTTGTAACGGTCAAAAGTCCAAACACGAACAGGAATGCTTACGAGAGCGCCTTCAGTTGCTTTATCGGTTCCGTCCGCTTCAACTGTTACAGTAAGAAGTTCGGAAATTTCGTTGTAATCAAAAGTTGCTTTAAAGCCGTTTGCAACAACCGCACCTTTGGTTTCCCAAGTGTTGGAGTTATTGAGCTTAAGCTGTGTAACAACTTTGTTTGTGTTTGCAAGGTCTGCAACATTGATATCTACATAGTAGATGGACTGTGCCTTGGGAGCTTCCTCGGAATCGTTATGACCGGAAAGTTCAACAACTGCATCACCTGCAACAGTAAAAGTTCTGGTAAGTCTTGCAGGGTTACCGAGTTCATCTTTAATTTCAAAAGTTACAGTATGAACACCGGGATTAAGAACATATCTCTGCTCGGTACTAATTCCGCGAGAGTTACCTGCTGCAGTAGGAACTTCTATGCCATCGATAAAGATTTTTCCGGTTTTGATATTAAGAGCTTCGTTATCGCTAACATCAGCAAGGAATCTTACTGCACCATCTTTATGAACAACACTACCATCAATTGTTGCGCCATTCTCAAGTTTTATAGCAGTATCTACCTCAATACCATATTTAGGATTAGAGATAACAGGAGCAATTCTGTCGTCAACTGCAGAGCTGTAGTCAAGAGTGATATCGTCGATATAGAAAGTGACAACATCAGCGGTATCGGGTTTTACATAAGTACGGATGAAAGAAGGAGAACGGCTGTTACCTTCATCAGTTGCAACAGGGGTGCAAAGATAATCATATTTAGAAATATCGATAGTCGCATAAACCCATCTGGATTCAGGAATATCTGCATTGGTTGCGGAGTTAAGGTTAGTAGACTTTCCGGTTGCTGCAGAAGTGAACATAAAGTGATCCTGTTTGCAGCTATAAGAGCCATCAGCATTCTTTACATAAAGCTGAGACTGGAATGCAAGACCTTTTCCTGCAGAGGGGAATGCGTTTTCGGGAATATAGATCCACATACCAAGTGTGGTTGCTTTCTTTCCATTTGCAACGTCACGAAGAACAATGGTTTCGCCAACGTTGAAAAGAACGTTATAGGACCAGCTTGCAAAGGAAGCATCGGAGTTATCAAGAGTCCACTTAAGAGCATAGTTACCGTTTCTTACTTGGCCACCATCTTCTTCGGTAACCACGTCAGTAGTACTGCTGAGATATTCGTTGAACTGGCCTGCAAGAGGAGCGGAACCAACGAGAGTGTTGTTAACTTCGTTGTCCTGGCTCCATTTTTTAGCTTCTTCAAAGCCCATGAAGCCTGCTTTATCGCCATCTTCAAAGTCCCAAATAATTTCGGAACCTTTACCGAATTCGATTGCATAGGTAAGAACAATTTCGCCATAAGTAATGGTTACATCAACACCAGCGATGCTTTCATCAGTAGTTGCGGTAAAGTTAAATCCGTCAAGAATTCCTGCAGCATTGTTAGAAAGACTTACTTTAATAACGTTGATATCTACATAAACATTTGCTTCACCGGTCATTGCAACGATAGGAAGGGAAATGGTGCGGATTTTTTCCTCAGTAGAATAAGGAACAACGGTGGAAGTTGCAGAAAGTTTGAAAACTTCAGGTTTAGCAATAGTAATGGTTTTGGAACCAACTACTTTACCGCCGGAAATAACCTGAATGTCAACAATGCCTGCTTTTCCGTTAGAAACGAATTTGCCGTTTTCAACAGAGCCAAAGGAAGCATCGGAAAGAGTCCAGCTTACATCTGCAGGCATATCCATTGCATAACCATGAGTATCGATTGCTGCTGCACCAAAGGTATAAACAGTGCCGGAAGCAAAGATATCATAATCAGATTCTACGTTTACGTTATTAAGAATTCCGGTAGGAGCAACGTTGGAAGCAACGAAAATACCGTGTGCGGTAGGACGCTGTGCACCGTCGCAAGGTACAGAACGCATTTCAAAAGTTTCTTCACCAACACGTTTTGAGAGGAAAGTAGAGGAACCACCACCGTCGCAGTTTGCTGCCCATTTGCATCCAAGAGCAAGCATAACTTCGCCTTCTTCATAAGAAGAAAGACCAACAGAGTTGTTTGCACCACGACCGTCATTCATAACAATAACAAGGGTACCGTCTTCTTTAACGCCAACCATAGAACGTGCTGCATCATCGGTTCCTCGTGCTTCTTTAGTACTAACGAGCACGCCATCTTTAACAACCATTGCAAAGGATACACCAACTGCATGGAGAAGGATGCCTTCTTCAAGATATTTGTCAACATCTGCTTTGTTATAGGCTTTAACATCACAGGAAACATTTCCTTCAGCATCTTTAAATACATAAAGAATAGAAGCAGTAGGGTTAAGAACTGCACCACCAGTAGCTACATTCTCATGTGCATTACCAATCCATTTACCGTTATAAACAAGAACACGAGGAGAGTAGCTGTTATAGTAAAGGTCGGTGTTCATACCGCCAACGATGTTGTATCCAAGGGTATCCTCGTAATATTTTGCCATTTCGGTAAGTTCTTTATGGGACCAGTTTGCCTCATCCTCAAGATCCTTATCAATCTGGTAATATCCGGGAACGATGGAAACGTCGGGGTTGGAAGGGTCAACCTCGATAATATGAAGCACCTGTCTTCTGGTACCTGTTGCATTGTTAAGTACCATTTCAGACTCAACAGCAGCACCCGGAACAAGAACATAATCTTTTTTGGAAATTACATTATAGTAACCGTTAGTGCCAAATGAAGTTCCCTCAAAAATTACGTTATTATCTTTCCAGTCAGGAATAGAAAGCGGTTGTGCTATAGCTTCCTCGCTTTCAGTGATATTTCCTTCGATTTCTGCCTCAATTTCTTCAATTTCGGTAGAAACATTTCCTACACCATCTTCCGTAAGTTCCAGTACATTTGCAAAAACAGTTACAGGTGCAACGCCTACAACCATTAAGATTGCAAGGAACATAGAAAGAAGGCGCTTAATAAATGCATCTTTCATTTTATTTTCCTCCTCTTTGAAAGATATTTATATCCAACAGGGTATAGCCTGTGAAGGACCGAACTTATTTTTTTAGTGTATAATCACCGTTTATTACAGCAACGTTTCTTCCCAAAAAAAGCGATACGGGAATGTACTCAAAACATTGTTATCCTCTGCAGAAACAAAGAAATATATTGAAAAAAATACAATCATTAAATATTCAACAAAGACAGCGACTTGATTCCATCTATATCTTTTTCTATTTATGATTCTGGGAATAACTATAGGAATAAAGGCCATATAATAGTATCCCATTCTCATAGCAAGGCTATTTAACGGAGCAAACATTTGAAGTGCGAATGCAAGTAACAGGAAATTTCTCATTCCCAATGTATCATTGTCCATTTTACTTTCATCTGGTATAACGTATGAAAATATTGAAAATAATCCAAACAAAATGAGCATAGTATATGCTCCTGTTTTAGAAATTGTTCCCTCATACTCTGTAAACATAAGCAATAACCGCGTTAAATAACGAAATATTTGTTCATTGAAAACAAAAATAGTTACTAATGCGAAGACTATCCCCGGAATCCATTTCTTTGTAAGTTTTGCAAAATAAAGCGGATACATAAAAAATAACATAAATGCACTTGGATGGAACGACATTGCAATTAAAACAACCGCTATAAAAATTATTAATCTCCTTTTTCTCGCCATTTCAAATGCAAAAAATCCTAGAGAAATTGCAATTGCCTGTTTTAGGCCTGAAAACAGCATCAAAAATGTTGATGTACTAATAAAAATCGCAATAGAAAGAGACGTATCCTCTGAATATTTTATATATCCTGCTGCTAAAAAACATATGCTTAAAATTGCGCATACAATTAAAAAAAGTCTAAATTCCCCCGAAATATTTGCTATCGTTTTCATAAGAACGTTAAAACCTATTTCCGGACTTCTAAAAACAGCATCTTTCCAAGAACTAAACATAATTGTAGAAAAGATTCTTTTATAGTTTAGCAAATCTGTTCCAACCGTTATTTGTCTCAATATAAGCAATATAAAAAGCAGCAACCAAAACAACTTCATAGCTGCTTTATTTCGGTCATTGATTCTAATTAATGATCCACTGTTTTTCAGCTTTATGTGATGTACTACCATAGGCAAGAAAATCAAAACAGCATACGGCCACATTTACATTTACTCTCCTGTAATTCCGTGTATAATTTCTTCTATAATCGTTATATTATTTTTGGAGTTATGATATTCTTCTGCAAATTTTCTAATACTTAAAGCTCTTTCAGGAAAATCTTTGTAATTATTCAAAATATTATTAAGATTTTCTTCAAGATTTTCAATGTCGTTAATTACATATGAGCCTGGTATTTTTTTAAGATATTCTATCGAAGCTATGTTCTCTGGACCAACAGCAAGAAAAACATTTCCACTTTGTAGACAATCTATTATTTTTGTTGAAAAAGAATATCTTGTTTTTTGTATTTGCTTTTCTTCAAATGACTCAACATGAAGAACTACATCTGCATTCGAAAGCCTCTTCTTCACACTTTTATAGTCACAACAACCCATATATTTAGAATGGTTTTTCTGTTCAAAATATTTTTTTTCATTCAAAGAAATATCTGTATTACTATATATTTCAAAAAGTACTTTACTATTTTTTGAATTACACCTCTCCAAAATGTCAGAAATTTTTTTAATTATATCTATTCTTCCATACAAAAGATTCCCTGCATAAACAAATTTAATTGGATCGTTTACATAGCTTTTTACTGGTGTCGATAAATCACAACTTTTATAAAAAGGAACTGCATTACAGCCGAAAATAGAGTTGTAGTAAAAACATATTTTTTCTGAGCAACCAGAAATGTAATCCGAATTCTCAATTATATATTTAAGATTACTAATCTCTTTTTTAGAGCCATTTTCCAACAGATCGGTGTATTCATCATCCGCAATCCAGGTGAAAATTGGTGTTTTAAAAGTTTCTTTTAAAAATTTTATTGTAAGATAATATTGTGGAGAAGATTTTACAAAAGTAAAAATCAAGTCTGGATTAAATGATTCAGTAAATTCTCTAAAATTTTTATTTATCCATCTTTCACTGTACCAAATGTTTTCTGAAATTTTATACGCTATTTTAACCCCATGTCTGCGTACAAACCTTACAATTAATTTCTCATTTTTCTGAGAAAAACTTTGCTTTTTAGCTTTTGTTTCATTATTTAAAATAAAACTTGTACCAATTTTGTGTGGAAAAAACCATTTTTTCAAAATCTCTATCTCTGTTGCTTTATAATACTTCTTACAAATGCTGTTGTTAGGGCTTGATTCTCTAAAATATATATTTGCAAACTCTATGTTATCTACCCCTGTAAAAAAGTTTGATAATGTGTTACCAATAGAATTAGTGTCATCCCATGCATTTCTTGTTATTACTAAAACTTTCATATCATTTTCCCGTAATTTCGTTGTAAATTATTTCAGCAAAGCTTTTCGAATCTTCTGATTTTATAATATAACAATTTTTTTTATTCATCATTTTCTCAAGTATTTTTTCAGAAACATTGTTCCACGGTTTATAGTATTCTTCATCGAAATATCCAAGTGTTTTTACTATCGGAGAAGAATAGTAATTGAAAAGATATCCGTTAAGAATGTTCATTTTTTTCAAAACATCTTCTTTACTTTTATTTATTTCTTTTTCTCCCTTTGATAAAACAACAACATCCGTCAAATCGCAATATTCTTTAAACTCATATTTTAAATTTTTTTCAGGTTTTCTTAAATCTGCTACACTATCAACTACAGTGTTTTTTCTATACGAATTCGTCCATGGACAAGAAAAAACCTTTCCATCATTAAAAATCAAGACATCCTCCCCTATAAGGAAAGCTTTTTTTTCGCTACATAAGGTTGTAGCCGTCAAAGTTTTTCCTGTATTAGGAGCAGCAAAACAAACCAAGCCTCTTTTTAGGGTGCTGAAATATACCGAAGATGCATACAAAGTTAAATAACCTTTTTTAAGCAAAAGCATATTTGCAAGATCTGACAAAAGATAATATGACCCATGCAAGTTCATAAATCTATTTTTTATAATTTTATAATAATTACTTCCCATTTCTACAAAAACTGTGTCTTCATCTATTTTAATATTGTAGCCAATATTAAAACCAAATGGAAAGGTTCTTCTATAAAAAATGGTTTTGCTGGATTCTTCCCACAAAAAAGACTGAAAACTTTCTGTAAAAACATTTGGCTCAATAAGATCTTTTTCAGGTTTAACCGAAATTTCAAATTTTAATGCACATTTTTTATATTCTTCGTCAGAAACTTCTGGTGCAATTGATCCAAATATCCATTTGAAATTTTTTATATTTGTTTTTGCTCCAAGAATACCACTACAATAAACATAAATATGTTCTTTACCCATTCCTAATTCCTCAAAAAAGACTATTGTGTATCTGTTGAATTATTTGTAAAACTTTCTTTTGTGAAAATTTTTTTGCTGTATATATACCTTCAACTGC
The DNA here is from genome assembly GCA_017547705.1 of Oscillospiraceae bacterium. GTDB lineage: Bacteria > Bacillota > Clostridia > Oscillospirales > Ruminococcaceae > UMGS1668. Next base: position 13,591 of record JAFYOZ010000036.1, on the reverse strand, counting down.
AATTTTATTTTTCAAATTAGAATCTGTAATAATACGCACACATACATCTGCAAAATTTTTTTCATCATCATATTTACAAATAAATCCATTCGTCTCATCTTCAATAAAAGACCTTGTCCCTCTATTATCTGCTGCAACAACTGGCAATCCACAAGCCATAGCTTCTACTGCAGCCAGTCCCAATCCTTCGCGTATCGACGGAAAACAAAAAATATCCGCAGCTTTATAAAGTTCCGCAACATCGTTTCTGTAACCAAGCAAATGAACCCTATCTGATAATCCTAGCTCCTTTGCAAGATTAAGGAGATACTCTTTTTTATCACCAATTCCAGCTATTGCATAATGAATATTTTTATTATCAATTTGAGTAAGTGCTTTTATAACGACTTGATGATTCTTATTTTCATTAAGTTCACCCACAGAAAGGAGCAAAATTGCATCTTCCGGAACACCCGTTTCACGTCTTTTATCCGATTTATTGACTTGAACGTTTTCAAATCTCGATAAATCAACTCCGACTCCTGGAATATAATGAACTTCTTTTGCATAAAATTTGCTTTTAGCAAGTTCATAATCTTCTTTATTAATGGTTATCAGTTTGTCGGTAAATTTGGAACAAATTTTTTCAACTGGATAAAAAAACAGCCAGTTAAATTTCGGTGCACCTTTATAAAAATGAAAGCCATGGGCTGTATAAAAAACCTTAAGCCCGTTTTTTCTGAACTTTCTGCAAACAAGTCTTGTAATTACAGCAGCATTTGGGGTGTGACAATGAACGATATCATATCCACCGTCTTTAATGATTTTTTTAAGCTGAAAAAATGCTTTTACGTTATTAAAAGAAAGCGGAGAGCGGGAAAAATCTATCTGAAAAAAGTCACAGCCAAGTTCGCTGTATAAATTATCAAGCACTAGATCTTTATAGTTACACGCAATATCAACTTTATGTCCTTCTTTAACCAGCATATCTATATGCGGCTTAAAAAAGCTGTTCATTGTCAAAGAAATTGTTGTAACATATAAAATTTTCATTTTATACCTTCTCAGTTTTTTATTTTTGCCGGTACCCCGATATAGGTCCCATTTTTTTCTATGTTTTTAACAACAACAGCCCCAGCTCCGATAAAACAATCGTCGCAGATTTTGATGTTGTTGATAATGGTGCTTCCTGCACCAAGCCAAACGTTTTTTCCGATGCTCACCGTTCCGCAAACATGAGCACCAACAGAAACATGAGAAAATTCTTCGACAGTACAGTCATGGTCAACAGAAGCGCAAGTGTTTATTATTGTTCCTTTACTTAAAACCGTTCCGGTATTGATTACCGCACCGGCCATTATCGCAACACCTTTTTTAATTTCAACGTTGCTTCCAATTATCGCATTAGGATGAACAAGCGAAACAATTTGAGCTCCGCTTTTTTCTAACAGATCAAAAAAATTTTTTCTTGTTTCCGTTGTTCCGATACCGATGAAAAAATCATATTCGCCGATATATTTTTCAAAATCAAAAGTTTTTCCAGCTACTTTATATTCACCTGAAAAATCTTTTGCGCCATCGTCAAGAAAAATAATTTCTTTATATCCGTTAAGTTTTGCTATATCTGCACAAACTCTTCCGTGCCCTCCGGCTCCAATTATTGCCATTTTATCTTTCATGTTTCACACAGCTCTTTTTCTGTTCCTTTAAACTCTTCCATAGTTGCCGATGTTTCAGAATTTATTCCGCTTCTATTCAATACAACATTAATGGTATCAATTATAATTTTTATATCACCGATAAAAGATATATTATCAACATACCTTATATCAAGTTCGAATTTTTCTTCCCATGAAACAGCGTTTCTGCCATTAACCTGAGCATATCCGGTAAGACCCGGTCTTACATTATGGCGGCGACGCTGTTCCTCGTTATAAAGAGGAAGATATTTTACCAGAAGCGGTCTCGGCCCAACAATGGACATGTCGCCTTTGATGATATTTATAAGTTCCGGAAGCTCATCAAGAGAAGTTGCACGGATGAATTTTCCGTATTTTGTAAGGCGTTTTTCATCCGGAAGAAGATTTCCTTCTTTATCTTTTTCACAGGTCATTGAACGGAATTTGATAAGTTTAAAAATCTTCTCGTCTTTTCCCGGCCTTGCCTGAGTAAAAAACGGATTGCCTTTCATTTTGATTGCCCCTATTACCGAAAGAACAATAAGTACCGGCAAAAGAACAATAAATGCGCCAAGAGAAAGTACAAAATCAATTATTCTTTTCCAGAATTTTGCATACATACATGTACCTCAAAAACAGGATTTAATAATTTCAATAACATAATCCTGTTCTTCCTCTGTCATTTTTATATCGGAAGGAAGACAAAGTCCTCTTGCAAAAATATCTTCATTAACAGCCTTTTCAGAAGCAGAAATAAAATCGTTTTCCGCAAAAACAGGCTGCATGTGCATGGGTTTCCAAATCGGTCTTGCCTCAACGTTGTTTTCAGCAAGTACTTTGATGATATGCATCGGGTCAACCGGACATTCTTCATCAATAATCATACATGAAAGCCAGAAATTAGGCTTTGTGTCTTTAAGATACGGATTCATCTTTACCGGAAGATTTTTAAAACCTTCTTCATATCTGCGATAGATTTTTTCTTTCCTGTCTCGGTGTTCTTCTGCAAATTTAAGCTGAGCACGACCGATTCCTGCAACTATATTGGACATTCTGTAGTTATAACCGATTTCTTTGTGCTCGTACCAAATTGTATTTTCGCGGGATTGGGTTGCCCAGAAAAAGGCTTTATCCCTTGCGGATTTTTCTTTTGTAATAAGCATTCCGCCGCCGGAAGTTGTTATAAGCTTGTTTCCGTTAAAGCTTATTGCGCTGTATTCGCCAAAAGTTCCGCACTGCTTTCCATCATAGGTTGCACAAAGAGCTTCCGCCGCATCCTCGATGAGAACCGCATTATGCTTTTTGCAGATTTCTTCAATCTCTTTCATCTTTGCGGGTACGCCATAAAGATGAACAAGCATAACAGCTTTTGCATCCGGATATTTTTCAAAAGCTTTTTCAAGAGCTTTTGGGTCCATATTCCAGGTTTCATATTCGGAATCGATATATACCTGTTTTCCGAATTCATAGGAAACCGGATTTACCGTTGCGGCAAAAGTCATATCGGAACAAAGAACAACATCCCCGGGTTTCACCCCTGCAAGTTTAATAGCCAAATGCAAAGCAGAAGTTCCGGAAACAAGAGAAAGCGCATGGAATTCTTCGCCGGAATCTCCGGAAAGATACTCTGCCATCTCGTGCTCAAAACCGTCGCAGTTAAAACCCAAAGGTGCAACCCAATTGCGTTCAAAAGCTTCGTTTATGTATTCAATTTCATTCCCGTGCATTGTTGGAGTTGAAAGTGAAATACGTTTTTCCATCAGCTTTTTCCTCGTTTCCCCTCATTTTTAGCGCACCTCTATAAACCAACCATAAATTCGGTCGGTTTTTAAAAATGGGCGCAATTATACATATTTAATTATATATTAAATTATTAGTAAAAACAAGTATGCTCTCTGGTAATTCACGCAGAAAAACCGTCTTTTCGCGAGAAAAATGCAATTTTTCCTTTAAAATATTACATATTTTCCCATGCAATCCCATGCTCAAACAAAAACAGATAAAAAATCCCGTGCTCAAATTTGAGCACGGGATTTTTCTTCATTCTTCGTTTTCCGGATTTTCGATTTTAACCTTGCGACGCTGTTTAACAGCCTCCGTTAAAAGATATTCGATCTGCCCGTTTATAGAGCGGAAGTCGTCTTCTGCCCAGCGGGAAACTTCTTCCCAAAGTGTCGGCGAAAGCCGGAGCAAAAGCTGTTTTTTCTCCTTTTCTGCCAAAGGCTTCCGCCTCCTTTCAAAAAATCTTTATCAGTAAATGGAGCCTGTATTTACAATGGGCTGTGCGTCGTTGCTTCCGCAAAGCACAACAAGAAGGTTGGAAACCATCTGTGCCTTGCGTTCCTCGTCCATATCCACAACCTTATCCTGTTCAAGACGCTCAAGAGCCATTTCAACCATGCCTACGGCACCGTCAACTATAAGTTTGCGTGCTGCTATAATGGCGGAAGCCTGCTGACGCTGGAGCATTGCAGCGGCAATTTCCGGCGCATAGGCAAGGTGGGTTATTCTTGCTTCAGTAACTTCGATTCCGGCGATTTCCACTCTGCACTGAATTTCCTCTTTAAGGCGCTGTGCAACCTCAAGGCTCGAACCGCGAAGAGATTTTTCGTCGCCTTCTTCAGATTCGTCATAGGGATATTCTCTTGCAATATTGCGAAGAGCCGCATCGCATTGGGTAGAAAGAAATTCAACGTAGTTATCAACGTTAAAAACAGCCTTTGCCGGGTCTGTAACATGCCAGATGACAACGGTTCCGATGATAACCGGGTTGCCAAGCTGGTCATTTATCTTCTGTTTATCGTTGGTAAGGGTTATTTCTTTAAGAGAAACTCTTTTATTGGTAGAAAGCTGAACTGTACCAGTGGTTGCTTTTCCGGAAAGAGCGGCTTCTGCATTTGCTGCTGCGGCTTTTTCAAGAGCATTTTCCGAAGCAGGGTTAATTGCGCTTGCGAAGGGATTTATGAAATAAAATCCCGGGCCATAAAGAGTTCCGTAATATTCACCAAAAAGGGTGAGTACATATGCCTCGTTTGGACGGAGAGTACGAAGTCCGCAAAGAAGAATGGGGCATACTATGAATGCAATTATAGCACATATGATAAGCGGAATCAAAGCAATCATGCTTCTTTCAACAAAAATACAGCCGAAAACAAAACCGGCTATACTTACAATTTCGCCAAGAATAAGCAAAAGGAGCATCGCCATACCGTTTTTCGGTTTTAATTCCTTGTTGTAATCGTTCCTTACGTTTACGTTCATAAATAATCATCCTTTCTGAGATGTAATTTTCAAAACTGATATCATTTTGATATCAGTTTTATATTAGCATCTTCTGCCAATTTTGTCAATATTATTGTAAATACACCAAAAGCCCGTGCTCAAATTTGAGCACGGGCTTTTGGCAACGGTTTATGGTGAAATTAACGGTAATTTTTCTCTGCTTTGGTCCATTTTTCGAACTCTTCCTCGGTTGCAAGAACCTTATGAGTTCCCTCAACAGTGCGAAGTTCGCCTGCGAGGTAATCAATACCGCTGGTGAAATAGTCGTAATGCATAGAGGTACGTGCTCTTTCAACAGCAGGGTTCGGATGAGGAATTGCGGAAATAAGGCTTCTGGTATAAGGATGAACCGGGTTTGCAAAAATCTCCTCGGTGGTACCTGTTTCTACAAGGTGACCAAGGTGAAGAACGCCGATTCTGTCGGAGATGTATTTTACCATGGAAAGGTCGTGGGCGATAAAGAGATATGCTGCGCCGGTTTCCTTCTGAATATCTTTCATAAGGTTAACGACCTGTGCCTGAATGGATACGTCAAGAGCGGAGATACATTCGTCGGCGATAATAAGCTTCGGGTTCATGATAAGAGCCCTTGCAATACCAACACGCTGTCTCTGGCCGCCGGAGAACTGGTGAGGATAACGCTCTGCGTGCTCCGGAGCAAGACCGACTTTTGCAAGAATGCGAGCGATTTTTGCATCTCTGTCTGCTTTATCGGTATAGAGATGATGGATATCAAGTCCCTGACCGATGATGTCTGCAACCTTTTGTCTGGGGTTAAGGCATGCCATCGGGTCCTGGAAAATCATTTGCATCTCGGTTCTGAGTTTTTTCTCATCTGCAGCGCTCATTTTTCCGGTGATATCAACGCCGTCAAAGATAATTTTTCCGGCGGTGGGGTCATAAAGTCGGATTACGCTGCGGCCGATGGTGGTTTTACCGGAACCGGATTCACCAACAAGACCATAGGTTTCTCCGGGATAAATCTCGAAGGAAACGTTATCAACAGCCTTAACGGTGAATTTTTTGCTGATGGGGAAATACTGTTTAAGATTTTCTACTTTAAGAAGCGGAACTCTCTCTTCCATTTATTTCGCCTCCTTCAGCATACGGTCAATTCTTGCACGAAGCTCCTTGGGCATTTCAACTTTCGGAGCGTTGTCATCGAGAAGCCATGTTGACGCGCAATGGGTAGGAGTTACCCAGAACATCGGAGGCTCTGCGATTTCATCGATTTTGAGTGCAAATTCATTACGGGGAGCAAAAGCATCACCTTTAATGCTATGAAGAAGGTTAGGCGGGCTTCCCGGAATGGTATAAAGTCTTTCGTCATGGGTTTCAAGGTCCGGAAGAGCGGAAAGAAGTCCCCAGGTATAGGGGTGTTTCGGGTCATAATAGACCTCATCAACAGTTCCTTTTTCAACGATTTTTCCGGCGTACATGATATTAACAAAATCCGCAACCTTTGCAACAACGCCAAGGTCATGGGTAATATAAATAACAGAGATACCGAGCTTTTTCTGAACTTCCTTGATAAGTTCAAGAATTTTTGCCTGGATGGTAACGTCAAGAGCGGTTGTAGGCTCGTCGCAGATAAGGAGGTCAGGGTTGCAGGAGAGAGCTATTGCAATAACAACCCTCTGGCGCATACCGCCGGAAAGCTGATGAGGATAGTTCTTCATACGTTTTTCCGGATCGGTGATACCTACCATATCAAGAAGCTCAACTGCGCGTTTCCATGCTTCTTTTTTCGGGGTTTTAAAATGCCAGATCATACCTTCCATAATCTGATCACCGATGGTCATGGTGGGGTTAAGGGAGGTCATGGGGTCCTGGAAAACCATTGCGATGCGCTTTCCGTTAATGGTGCGGCGCATCTGTTTTTTGGTAAGGGTAAGAAGATCGATGGTTTCTTCTTCGCCGTTATCATTTTTAAAAGTAAAGAGTGCTTTACCTGCTTCAACTTTTCCGTTTGTATCGAGAATACCGATTGCGGTTTTAACGGTTACGGATTTACCGGAACCGGATTCGCCAACGATTGCAACGGTTTCGCCGCGTCTTACAGCAAAATCTACGTTACGGAGGGCATGAACCTTACCGGCGGTTGTTGCGAAGGATACGGACAGACCTTCAACCTTAAGGATAAAATCGCCTTTTTCTTCCATGAATCTGTCCCTCCTTTACATATCTTTCTGCTTCGGGTCAAGAGCATCGCGAAGACCGTCTGCAACAAGGTTAAAGCTGAGCATAAGGAACGCAAGAACTATCAGCGGAGAAAGGATCATATAAGGATGAGTCGTGAAGTTCTTATATGCGTCGGAAATAAGAGTACCGAGAGATGCCATAGGTGCAGGGATACCAAGACCTACGAATGCAAGGAATGCCTCGGTAAAAATTGCATGAGGAATGGAGAACATGGTCTGGGTAATAATCTGGCCGATGATGTTGGGCATGATCTCCTTAAAGATGATACGGATAGGGCTTGCACCAAGGGTTTTGGATGCAAGAACAAATTCCTGCTCTTTAAGTTTAAGCATCTGAGCACGTGCAATACGGCTCATAGGAATCCAACCGGTAATCATAAGCGCAACGATAATTGCACCAAGACCGGGGCTGAGTACCAGTATCATAAGGGTTACGATTACAAGGTTAGGGATACTATTAAGAATCTCGGAAAAACGCTGCATGATTGCATCAAGTCTTCCGCCAAAGTAACCGGAAATAAGACCATAGGAAAGTCCGAAGATGACGTCAATTATAACCGCAACGATTGCGATATAAAGGCTGATACGGGTACCTTCCCAAACACGGGTAAAGATATCGCGGCCAAGGGTATCGGAACCGAACCAATAATAGGTATCGGTAAGACCGTTTTTCTCATAACCGTTAACTTCAAGTTCAACTGCACCAAGGCGCATTGTTTCGCTGCCGTCAAAAATTCCGAGGTCCTCAAGGAACGGGATTCTCGGAGCAAGGTTCTGCTCGGAGATAATCTGGCTCTCATAAGTATAAGGAGTCATAGAAGGACCAAAAACGGCAAAGAAAATGATAATGCAAATCATGATAAGGCCAAAAATTGCGCCCTTATTGCGAAGGAAGCGAACAAGCGCATCTTTCCAATAGTTCTGGGAAGCAAAGTTGCGGTCAACATGAGCAGTAACGTCGTTATGGGTAAGCTCAAAAGCGTCCTGTGGAAGTGCGGAGTAATCAAAATTTTCAGCTTTCATGATTATCCTCCTTCGAAAGACGAATTCTCGGGTCGATGATACCGTAAAGGATATCAACAACAAGCATTATGCCGATATACATAAGGCTATAGATGAAAGAAAGAGCTATAGTTACGTTATAGTCGTTCTGCTGAATGGAACGTACCATAAGTTCGCCGATACCGGGAATGGAGAAAATCTTCTCGATAACAAGAGAACCGGTCATGGTGTTAACAATCAGCGGACCAAGAACGGTGATGATCGGAATAAGTGCATTACGGAGAGCATGACGGATAATAAGCTTCGGACCGCTTATACCTTTACTCTCTGCAAGAAGCATATAGTCGCTTCTGAGAACTTCGAGCATTTCCGTTCTGGTAAATCTTGCAATATTCGCCATAGAGAACATTGAAAGAGCTACAGTCGGCATAACCGAGGAGATAAAGGGGTTTGCGCTGTCATAAAGAAGCGGGAACCAACCAAGGCGATAGCCGAAAGTATAAGAAAGTGCCAGCGCAAATACATAAGACGGAAGCGAAACGCCAAGAACCGATATGATAGTTGCGATGGTATCAAAAATTGTGTTGTGTTTAAGCGCAGCAACAAGACCAAGAAGAAGACCGAGAGATGCGCCAAGCAAAACTGCCTGTCCGCCAAGACGGATAGAGGTTGGAAGCCTCGTTTCAAGCAGCTGTGTTATCGGAACGTTCGAGGCTATGTTATAAGAAACGCCAAAATCGCCCTTAACAATGCTGAAGATGTATCTGAAATAACGGACAAAGAACGGATCGTCAAGGCCGTATTTCTGATACAGGATTTCAATCTGTTCCTGAGAAAGCTTATCATCGTTGAACGGAGAACCGGGCATCAAATCCAGCATAAGGAACAGGAGGAAAAGCAGCACAAGAATAGCCACAATTGAGTATAAAACTCGCTTAAATACATATTTCTTCACTGGGGATTATCCCTCCCTATTATAAAAGCATACAGTGGCCCGTGTTGAACGAGCCACTGTATGGCCTTAGATAATCAAATTAATCAAAACTCAAATTAATTAGCCAACTTTTACGTTTTTATAAACGCGGTTAAGACCTACTGCATGGAATTCAATACCGGAGATATCAGATTTAATAAGAGATGCGTTGCAGTTCTGGTATACAGGAAGAATTACGGATTCATCAGCGATAATCTGTTCTGCATCTTTAATGAGTTCCCAACGTGCTTCAGGATCTACTGCATATTCTACAGTTTTGATCTTGCCGAGGATTTCCATGTATTCATCGGAATGCCATTCGCCGTAGTTATGAGTATAACCGTCGGTCCAAAGGTCGAGGTAGGTAAGCGGGTCAGCATAGTCAGGTCCCCATCTGCAAAGGCCGATGTCATAATCGTGTGCTTTCATGAGGTCGGAACGCTGTTTCTTAGGATAAGGCTGGAGGGTAATGGTGAGACCAGCAAGGTTTTCCTGGAGCTGCTGCTGAATGAATTCAGCTACGAGTTTAACGGATTCTTCATCATCGAAGATAAGGGTAAGTTCGATGGAATCTACACCGAGTTCAGCAAGACCTGCTGCCCAAAGTGCCTGAGCTTCAGCAACGTCGTATTCGTTATAGGTAAGGCCGGAAGATTCACGGTAATCTTTGCCATCGGGGCCGGTTGCAAGACCTACAGGGATGCAGAAGTCTGCAGGAACGGAACCGTTGCGGAGGATGTTGTTGCAAACTGCTTCTTTATCAAATGCTTTACCGATTGCTTTACGGATATTTACGTTTGCAAGATATTCGTTATTGATGTTAGGAGACATGTACCAGAGATAGCCGGATTCGGTTGCAAGGAATTCGGGATCGGTGGAAAGGAGGTCTGCAAGTTCGGAAGAAAGAACGCAAACATCGAGTTCGCCGTTCTGATATGCGAGATATGCCTGCTGGGAGTCGAGGATTACTTTGTAGGTAAGACCTGCAAGTTCAACTGCGTCAGCGTCATAATAAGTTTCGTTTTTAACCATTTTGAATTCGGTTGCTGCGGGGGTATATTCGCTAAGAACGAACGGGCCGTTGGAAAGGTAATATTCCGGAGCAGAACCATAGAGGTCGCCGCATTCTTCAGCAAAAGCTCTGTTTACAGGATAGAATACGGGGAAGAACATAAGGGAATCGAAGAATGCGCAAGGAACGTCGAATTCAACTACGAGAGTTCTGTCGTCAACTGCGTAAACGCCGAGTTCGGAAATTTCTTTTTCGCCTGCAAGGATTGCAGAAGCATTTTTAATACCTGCGGTCTCGAAGAGGAAAACGTATTCTGCGGGGATGCTGAAGCATCTCTGCCATGCATATACGAAGTCATCTGCGGTTACGGGATCGCCGTTGGACCAATATGCTTCACGAAGATTGAAGGTCCAGGTTCCGTTTTCATCAATGGAATAGGATTCTGCCATGCCGGGGATTGCAGCACCGGCTGCATCACACTGGAAGAGACCTTCGACCATGGTACCGATAACTTCGAAGTCATCGCCTGCGGAAGTAAGAGCAGGGTCGATGGAGTCGATAGCTGCGGTTACGTGTACGTTAAGGATTTTTCCTTCTTTGTTTGCGTCTTCGCCCTGTGCGGGATTGTCGGATACGGGCTGATCAACAGGATCGCTTCCGCAAGCAGTCATGCTGATGGCCATAACAAATGCAAGGATCAGAGCAAGGATTTTGTTGAGTTTCATTACATTTCACCTCATTCAATTTGTTAATTTCACCGTCAATGAAATTCTTCTAAAGCAAAGCTTCATTGTGATACTCGTATATTACACCTCTTTTATCAAAATGTCAAGCATAATATGCAATAAAAATAAAATAATTTTCTATATATGTGTATTTCTACGGAACACATGTGTGTTTTATGTGTAAAATTTCACTTTAAAGCCTTAAAATATTTTAACAGATATTTGCCAAAATCACCCCTTTTTGCTGCATTTTTGCCTGTTTTTTGAGGATTTTTCCATATCAATTTAGTATGTAAAATTATTGTATTTTTATAATATTTTATGCATAAATATACAATATTACAAAACCGTTACAGCGTTTTACAGTACAAAAGTGATTTTGCAGGAATAAATTCTCCGACTTGCAAAATTTGTGCACATTGTCAACAAAAAACACCGTCTTTCGTGCAAAAAGACGGTGTTTAAGAATTTTTATATTCCTTTTTTGCCCAAAAATGGCATCAAAGAAGCTCTTCAATTGTCATTTTTACGGCTTTTTCCTCAAGAGAGAAGTCCGTTTCGCGATAATCTTCGCCCAAAACACAATGTAAAACTTCTCGCATCATAAGAGGATTGCGAACAAGAACAGGACCAAGGCACCAGGTTGCAAAAAGGTTTTTATATCTGCAGCCTTCGCCATCGCCAACGGAGCCTTTTCCCTCATCGGCTTTTATAACTTTAAAAAGGCGGTTTTTGTTGGGAGTATTGAATTTTACGCTCTCACAGCGGTAGTAAGTTCCGAACATTTTCTCTTCCGGAGCAAATTCCGGAGCAAGAACTGCGTCGCTTACGTAAAGGCTGTCGAATTCCTCTGCTGTGCAATCGAAAAGACCGATTCCCTCATAGGTTTTTCCGTCGAGCATGGAAAAGCTTTTTCCAAGAAGCATATTGGAGCTTCCGGTTACTACAAAAACTTTTCCCTCTTCTATATTATTAATTATATTATCCTTATATTTAATAAAGTGCTCGCTGAGTGCGGAAACGTTATGGGGTTTTCCATGGGTCATAAAAACAACGTCATAGCCGGATAAATCAATGTCCTCATCAACGCCGAGAACGGTTGTTTCATATTCATATCCCATTTCCGCAATGCGTTTTTCAAATGCGGAAACGTTTTTTCCGTCGCCGTTAAGGTCAAGAGCCTCGCCATAGAGGTTGAGTATCTTTATCTTTCTCATAATTTTTTCAGCTCCTCCAAAACTTTATCCTCGTTAGAGAAAACAGAAGAGGTCATAACGTAGATATTGCCCTCTGTTTTTTCAAGGCAGGAACGAAGATCTTCCTCTTCATCACAAATCTGAACTCTTTCCATATCAATATCGCCGAGTTTAAGGCGAACAGCCATATCATAGCGGCGTTTTCCGACGATGATGATATGCTCAACATCCTTAAGATTCTCGTATGCAACGTCATACATAAAGAGAACGTCTTTTCTTTCGGTATGGAACATGTTATTGGAGATGATGATAAGGGTTCTGGGTGCTTCTTTATCCGCAACAAAATCAACGCTCTGGTCAATGGAAGCAGGGTTCTGCTTTGTAAGGATAAGCTGGCATTTTCTTCCGAGGACGGTTATCTCCTCATAACGTTTTGTAACGCCGATATCAAAGCTTTCTGCGGAAGAAAGAGCTTTTTCAAGCTCCATTCCAGCTGCGGAGCAGCAAACAGCTGTTGCGGCAACGGTATTGAACATAAAATAGGTTGCATCAAAGGTCATTCTTGTTTCTGCGCCGTTGATTTTATAAACGCCGTTATTGAAATCAAGGTCATGGCCGATGAAATCCGCTTTCGGAGTTTCAAATCCGCAGTTTTCGCAGTGGAATGCGCCGACATGGTTATAGTGATAATAATCGTAGGAAAGTTCGTGCATGCATTTCGGGCAAACTTTTGCATCGTTTGTTCCGCTTCTGCATTCCTTGGTGGAACGGTCGTTTTCACCAAGGGCAAACCATACGATTTTATTATCGATTCCCCAGCTTACCTGCTGGGAAACAGGGTCGTTTGCATTGAGAATATAGGTTGTTCCCGGGGTTACACCGAGCTTGATTTTTTCGAGAACGATTTCCGGACAGCAGTTACGGACAATCTGGTCACGAAGAAGGTTAGTAAGAAGAACGTAATCCGGGGTAACTTCTTTTACGAAGAAGCGGAGCCAGCGTTCATCAATTTCCAAAACGGAGAAATCCGCTTTTACTTTTCCGCCAAAGGTGCAGTTGGTAAGAAGGGAAGTTGTGATTCCGCCGAGCATGTTGGAACCGAAGCTGTTGTTGATAACGGTGTATCCGTTTTCGCGGAGCATATGGGTTACAAGGTTAGAGGTGGTTGTTTTTCCGTTTGTACCGGTGATGCAGATAACCTTGCCCTCGAATTTAAGGCGGTTAAGAACCTTCGGGCAAACTATTCTTGCAATATCGCCGGGTTTTGATGTGCCTTTTCCGATAATGCGTCCGATAAAATAGAGCACTCTGCAAACGCAGATAGCAATAAATAATCTCATATATAGACTTCCTTTTAAAATATTGCCTCCCTTGTTAAAGGGAGAGGGACCGTTGAGGTACGCACGGTGGAGGGATTCTTTTTTGTTCAGCATTTTTTTAAGATGAATCCCCCGTCTCTTTTGATTTTCATCAAAAAAGCCACCCCCCTTTAAAAAGGGGGGCTTTTTGAAAATTAAAGGGTAATAAGTTTTTTCTCGCTGT
>JAFYOZ010000002.1 GCA_017547705.1 Oscillospiraceae bacterium | reverse complement strand
TTGGAATTTACTCAAATGAATACAAGGGTCTAATTCTTGTTTCTCGTCTGTTGTTCAATTTTCAAGGTCCTTCTCTTTCGCTGTCTCACGTGACAGCTTGATTATTATATCAAATCATTTCCCTTTTGTCAACACTTTTTTCAAACTTTTTTCAAAAATTTTTAATATTTTTTCAAAGCTTCAAAAAACCGCATAAATAAGCCATTTTTCAGCCCTATATTATCCAAAAATATTGGACTGACTGCCAAACATCGCAAACATTATTACAAAAAGTGCAATAAAAAGGAACATACAAATATAAGCCTGGATCTCTTCTTTGATGTGTTTCTTCTTTGCCGCTTTCTCTTCTTCAGTAAGAACTTTCTTTGCCATCCAAAAACCTCCTCTATAAAAATTTGTATTATTAATACTATATTATATTGCCGCAAAAATTGCAAGCATTGTTTTCATCAAATCCTATTTTCATTTTACGGATTTCCTATTATAATGTATATATAAGTATATATTATATATAATACTTTATATAACATTATATAAATAGAGCAATAAACCCCTTTTTTCAAGTAAAAACAAGTTTTTTTAAAAAAATTTAAAAAATTTTCAAAAAAGGGGTTGACATTTTGCATTTTCTTTAGTATAATTATTTTCGCCTTAAGGCAAACAAATGTAGATGGCGGCGTAGCTCAGTTGGCTAGAGCATGCGGTTCATACCCGCAGTGTCACCGGTTCGAATCCAGTCGCCGCTACCATTATGGCCCGTTGGTCAAGCGGTTAAGACACGGCCCTTTCACGGCTGTAACGCGAGTTCGATTCTCGCACGGGTCACCAGATTTAAAGAGCACCGAATTCGGTGCTCTTTTTTTGTTTTATTCCCCCTAATTGTTTACAATTTATTTATCCAATTTTAAGGATTTTACGCTATAATAAAAACATCAGGGAGGTGTTTTATATGTGGACACGCGATAGAATTAAAAAAGAAGCAAAATCAACCCTTCGCCACTTTGGATATTGGACTCCGTTTTTGGTAAGTCTTTTCTATGCTTTCATCTGTGGCGGAATCAGCAGTATCAGCAGCAACGCCGGAACAAGCATAACTTCGGAATATACCTATGAATACGGTTCGGATTTAACCGCAACCGGAACTCTTCCCTATATGCTCGAAGAAATGTTTGGCGAATTTGGCGCGATGATCGAAAACTTTTTCAGCAATCCTCTGATTGCATTTACAACAGCATTCATCATTGTTTCCGTTTTGCTCGTTTCTCTTATGGTAAGCCTCGCTTGGGGATTCTTCGTAACCGGCCCGATTTTTGTCGGACAGAGCAGATTTTATATGGAGCACCGTGCTTTCGGTTCAAAATTCTCCAAGGTTTTCTGGTGCTTTAAAAGTGGAAGATACTTAAACTGCGTAAAAATCATCTTCCTTTGGGAACTTAAGATTTTCCTCTGGAGCCTGCTTTTCTATATCCCCGGAATTATCAAATCCTATGAATACCGCATGGTTCCCTATATCCTTGCAGAAAACCCGAACATCGATTCCAACCGCGCATTCGAGATTTCTTCCAAGATGACCAAGGGCGAAAAATGGAAGATCTTCGTTCTGGATCTCTCCTTCATCGGTTGGTTCCTTCTCGGAATCCTCACCTGCGGAATCGGACTTTTCTTCCTCGAACCTTATATCCAGGCAACCTATGCAGAGCTTTACCAGGTTATGCGCGAAAAAGCTCATGGCCTCGGCTTCGCAGATTATAACGAACTCCCCGGTTTCTTCCCGGAACAGAAATAACAAAAAGCACCCGAAAAGGGTGCTTTTTTAGTTGATAGTTGATAGTTAATCCCTCATCCGTCTTTTTCGCCTTTGGCGAAAAATCCCCCTTCCCCTCTGGGAAGGCTGACCCTCCGGGAATCCTTTAAAAGAATCCCTCCACCACTTCGTGGTCCCCCTCCCTTTAGGCAAGGGAGGCTTACCCTCTGGGGATTCTTTTTAAAGTTCGAAGTTTTTTTCGTATGCGGCGATGACTGCTTCGGTAACGGCGCTTCTGAAGCCGCCTTTTTCCAATGCGCGAACACCCTGAATGGTTGTTCCGCCGGGAGAACATACCTCGTCTTTAAGCTGTCCCGGATGTTTTTCGCTCTCAAGAATCAGTTTTGCGCTGCCAAGAATCATCTGCGCCGCAAATTCAAGAGCCTTTGCCCTGGGAAGACCGCATGCAACGCCGCCGTCTGCCAATGCTTCGGTAAAAAGATCCACAAAAGCAGGGCCACAGCCGGCAACAGATGCTCCCGCATCCATAAGTTTTTCCGGAAGGTTCGAAAATCTTCCTGCCTCGCTGAATGACGAAAGGAAGAAAGAGAGTTCCTCTTCCGTTGCTTTTTCGTTCGGAGCATAGAGTATCATTCCCTCACCAACAGAAACAGGTGTGTTCGGCATGATTCGGATAAGAGGATAATCCCCTTCCAATGCTTCGTTTATTCTTTCGCAGGTGTATGCCGCAAGCATTGAAACAAGAACAAAGCGGTCTTTTCTCTCCATGAGAATCGGCGCAATTTCTTTTGCAACATCGCAAAGCATCTGTGGCTTTATTCCAAGAAAGATATAATCCGCCTCTCTTGCAACGGTCTTGTTATCAGAAACTTTTCCATGAACTTTTTTTGCAAGAGCCTCTGCCTTTTCCGGGATTATATCTGAAAGCAAAAATTCTTTTTCAGTTTTGCTTTTTTCTGCGGCAAGAATAAGTGCACCGGCCATGTTTCCTGTTCCGATGAATCCGAATTTTTTCATAAAAACACACCTCCGTTTTTCTTTTCCGGTTTAATTATAATCCTTATTCAAAATCCTTGCAATACGCCGATTTTTGATATATAGTTTAGGTATATCAAAAACAAAGGAGAAATATAAACATGAAAACACCCGGACTTATTGATCTTCATCTCCATCTTGACGGTTCCCTTTCCGTAAAATCCGTAAAAGAGCTTGCAGCAATGCAAAACATCAAAATTCCGGAAAAAGAGGAGGAACTTTTTAAGCTTTTAAGAGTAAATCCCGATTGTAAGGATCTTACTGAGTATCTTGAAAAATTTGCATTCCCGGGAAAACTTCTCCAGACAAAAGAGGCTATTGCCCTTTCCGTATATAACCTTCAGGAGGAGCTTAAAGAGCAGGGACTTATCCATGCAGAGATTCGTTTTGCTCCCCAGCTTCATACCCTTGAGGGACTTTCCCAGCGCGAAGTTATCGAAGCCGCAATCGAAGGCCTTAACAGAAGCGATTTTTCCGCAGAGCTTATTCTTTGCTGCATGCGTGGAAACGATAACCACGAACAGAACCTCGAAACCGTAAAACTTGCAAAAGACTATATAGGCAAAGGCGTTTGCTGCATTGATATCGCAGGTGCGGAAGCACTTTTCCCCACCGAGAATTTTGGAGACCTCTTTGCTCTTGCAAAAGAACTTGAAATCCCTTATACGATTCATGCAGGCGAAGCAGATGGCCCAAAGAGCGTTTATAAGGCTCTTGAATACGGAACGAAACGTCTGGGACACGGTGTCCGCAGCCTTGAAGACCCTGCTCTTATCGAGAAAATCGTTGCCGAAGGCATCACCCTCGAACTTTGCCCCACCAGTAATCTCCATACCTGCATGTTCCCCTGTATCGAGGAATATCCCCTCAGAAAACTTATGGATGCCGGTGTTAGAGTAACCATCAACACCGATAACATGACGGTTTCCGGAGTAACCCTCGAAAGCGAATTTGAAAAGCTCATCGCCGCTTTTAACCTCACCGATGACGAAATCAAGGATATCGCAAGAAACTCCGTAAGAGCCTGCTTTGCATCCGAAGAAACAAAGAAAGTTCTTCTCGAAAAAATCGAAAAAGCAGAATAAAAACAAAAAAAAGCCGCCTCTTTTAAAGAGGCGGCTTTTTTGGTGCCGGTGATGGGGGTCGAACCCACACGATATCGCTATCAACGGATTTTGAGTCCGTCACGTCTGCCAATTCCATCACACCGACGTTTTTACCTTTCTATTATACACGATTTTATGGCAAATGCAAGATTTTTATTCAGAAAAGCGAACAGGAACCGGCGCATCCGCAAAAATTTCGTCCGCAAAGACTTTACAGTCCACCGCAAAAACCTCAACTCCGGCATTTTTTGCGTCTGTAAGCGCCTTCGAAAATTTTGGGTCGGTCAAGGAATTCGCCGCAAAGGAAGAACAGCCTTTCATCGCAAGAACAAAAAGAACGCAGGCGCGGTATCCCTTTTTCTTCGCTTCGATGAGTTCATAAAGATGCTTTGCGCCCCGTTCAGTGGGCGCATCCGGAAAACGTGCTTCGCCGTCGATATTAAGAGTAACGCCCTTTACCTCAAGGAATATTTTATCCCGATTATCCTCTATGTAAAAATCAAAGCGGCTTTTTTCAAAAAAAGTTTCCGGTTTGATAAGTTTTGCATCGGGAAAAAGAGTTTTTATATATTCCCCGGCAACTTTGTTCGGCGCAATACTGTCGATATTGATGATTTCTCCGTCGCTTCTTCTAACTCCGATGAGGTCAAATTTCGTCTTGCGTTCCGGGTTCTTTGCGGCACAAAGAAAAACCTCCGCACCGGGAAGAAGAAGCTCCTTCATCCTTCCGGTGTTCATAACGTGGCAGGTTTCTTCCTTGCCGGAAATTTCAACCTGGGCAATAAATCTGTTCGGACGGGAAAGAAAATGCCCGGATATCACGTTTTCATATTTCATAGCGCGCTCCCCTGAATTACGTTGTCTTTTATAAATGCGGAGTTCACCGCATTAAGAACTCTTTTTTTGTCTCCGGACCAAAGCGGCGCAACAAGAAAACGCTTGTTGCCGTCGCCGGTAAGACGGTGAACCGTCATCTCCGGCGGAATATGCCTTATGCATTCTTCAAGAATCCGGATGTATTCATCGAGTTCCAGGGTTCGGAACTTTCCTGCCTCATAGTCTGATGCAAGGTCTGTTCCGGAAAGAACATGAAGAAGCTGGAGCTTGATTCCGTCGGAACCGCTTTTTCCGATGTATTCCGCGGTTTTGATTATCATCTCCGGAGATTCATCCGGAAGGCCGATTATCATATGGGTGATAACATATATTCCTTCTTTTTTAAGGCGGCGAACTGCGTCGTCATAGACAGAAAGGGGGTACCCTCTGCGGATATATTCCGCGGTTTTTTCGTGGATAGTCTGGAGT
>JAFYOZ010000035.1 GCA_017547705.1 Oscillospiraceae bacterium | reverse complement strand
CCGCTTTTTTTATTCGATATCCGGAATACCGGAGAAAACCATCTTAAGAATTTCAGTTTTATTTTCAAAAACATTTTCCGGAACGGAATTTACATAAAGCTGGTCATTACCTTTTTCCAAAAGCGGGAAAAGAATGGAAACCGATGTTCCTTTCCCTTCTTCGGATTTCACATGAAATCTTCCGCCGCTTTCTTCAGCAAAATGTCTTGCCAAAGTTAAACCAAGGCCCATTTTCCCCGTCTCTTTTTCCTTTTTTGTGCTGAAAAACGGTTCGCAGCAATGTTCAAGAATTTCTTCATTCATTCCGAATCCGCTGTCTTTTATGGTGATTTTTGCAAACTTTTTGGTAACCGAAAGGGATATTCTAATTTTTGTTCCGATGTCGGAATTTTCTGCCGCATTAAGCAAAAGGTTTGCAAGAACATAATAAAGTCTGCTGGCATCTGCTTTTATAAAAATTTTTTCACAGGAGAACTTGTGCAAAATGCCAAAACCTTTTTTCATCATAAACGGATTCAAAAATTCATAGAATCTTCTGACGAATCCAGAAAGTTCAATTTTCTCTCCTTTGATTTCATAAGTTCCGGCAACGGCAGAAAAATATTCGTTCATGTCATAACATGCTTTCATGGCATAATATCCAAAATTTCTTATTTCTTCGGCAATTTCCGCCTCGGAATCCGGAAGTTTTACAAGATTTATGTTCTGGAACCTAATTGCTTCCTCAACTTTTGTTTTAACAGCAAGAGAAATATCCGCTGCTTTTGCGCTTTCTATGGTCTTTGCGCTTCGTAATCTTTTATAAGCCATATTTTCACCTGTAAGCAAATTTATACAAATATAATAGCAAGGCGATATTCTTTTTACAAGTATTTTTGACATTTTGACAAAAACAATGGCTAAAAAAACAATTTTTTAGTTGCTGTTTGTAAAATAATTATAAATCACTTGTTAATAATGAAAAAATAGTATAAAATGATACTTGTAAAAAATTGATTTAATGGAGGTAATCCCAAATGATCAAAATTGGTATCAACGGCTTTGGCCGTATCGGCAGACTTGTTTTCCGCATTGCGGCAGCACAGCCCGAAAAATTTGAAATTGTTGCAGTAAACGATCCTTTCATCGATCCTGACTACATGGCCTATATGGCAAAATACGATACTGCACAGGGCAGATTTAACGGCGAAATTTCCGAAAAAGACGGAAAACTCATCGTCAACGGAAGAGAAGTTAAAGTTTACGGCTTCAAAAATCCCGAAGAAATTCCGTGGGGCGCTGATGGCGTTGAATACGTTATCGAAGCAACCGGCGTATTTAAAGAGGTAGATACCTGCCAGGCACACCTTAAAGCAGGCGCAAGAAAAGTTGTTATCACTGCTCCTTCCAAAACTGCTCCTATGTTTGTAATGGGCGTTAACAACAACACCTATACCACCGATATGGAAGTTGTTTCCAACGCATCCTGCACCACCAACTGCCTTGCTCCTCTTGCAAAAGTTATCAACGATAACTTCGGCATCAAAGACGGTCTTATGACCACTGTTCATGCAGTAACCGCAACTCAGAAAACCGTTGACGGTCCTTCCAAAAAAGACTGGAGAGGCGGTCGTGCTTCCTGCGGAAACATCATTCCTTCCTCCACCGGCGCAGCAAAAGCTGTTGGTAAAGTTATCCCCGCTCTTAACGGAAAACTTACCGGTATGGCATTCCGCGTTCCCACCATCGACGTTTCTGTTGTTGACCTTACCGTTAACCTTGAAAAACCTGCAAAATATGACGAAATCTGCGCTGCAGTAAAAGCTGCATCCGAAGGCGAACTCAAAGGCCTTCTCGCATACACCGAAGACGCTGTTGTATCTTCCGACTTCCTCGGCGATCCTCATGGCTCCACCTTCGATGCAAAAGCAGGTATCGCTCTTACCGATACTTTCGTAAAACTTGTTGCATGGTATGATAACGAATGGGGTTATTCCAACAACGTTCTTAAACTTACCGAATACATCGATTCCGTCGATAAAGCATAATTTATGCAAACAAATCAAAGCCTCCCAACGGGAGGCTTTTTTTCTTTCCGTAAAAAGGCCCCCTTGCCTAAAGGGGGCTGGCATTTTTCGAAGAAAAATGACTGGGGGATTCCATCTTGACTCCCCTATCAGGAGAAGGCTGCCCTCCGGGTTACCCGTTATCCCTCATCCGTCAGCCTGCGGCTGACACCTTCCCCCGAGGGAAGGCTATTGCCATACTGCCAGAAAGGATAGTTTTATTAAATCTTTATTAAACTTTTCTCATCAATCTTGCAACAAAAATGAGGATTTGATACACTATAATTATAGAAGGAGGGATTTTATGTATAAGGAACTGAAATGCGCCCGATGCGGCGTTAATCTCGAATTTATAAAACAAACTTCCCTTGATATCCACAGAGGCAACACCCGTATTGATGCTTTAAAAGAACTCTTTTATCTCCCGGTTGATATTTATCTCTGTCCTGAATGCGGAGAATATCATTTTATAAAAACACAGCCCTGCGAAAAAGAAAAACTCGTAAAATGTAAATGGTGCTGCAAGATGGTCGATCCGGATTATCCCTGCTGCCCCGTTTGCGGACACAAACCCGGCGACCAATGGTAAAATTATTTTGAAAAGGGATTTTTGACATAATGGCAGATTTAAAACTTGTTAACATAAATAAAATCTTCCCATTCGGGGATTCATCAGAGCGAAAAAAGGCAGAAGAATCAAAAAATCCTCTCTTTTCCGAGGATGGCATAGCCGCAGTAAAAGATTTTTCCGTAGAAATCGCAGACAGAGAATTCGTCGTTCTGGTCGGACCCTCCGGATGCGGAAAATCCACAACTCTCCGTATGATTGCGGGTCTTGAAGACCCAACCTACGGCGAAATTTATATCGACGGCGAACTTGTGAACAATATTCCCCCAAAAAAGCGCGATATCTCCATGGTTTTCCAAAACTATGCGCTTTTTCCCCATATGACCGTATATGACAATATGGCCTTTGGACTTAAAATGAGAAAAGCTCCAAAAGCGGAAATCGACAAAAAAGTCCGGGAAGCAGCAGAAATCCTCGGACTTACGGAGTATCTTGGAAGAAAGCCAAAAGCTCTTTCCGGCGGACAGCGCCAACGCGTTGCAATCGGAAGATCCATCGTCCGCGAGCCGAAAATTTTTCTTATGGACGAACCTCTCTCTAACCTTGATGCGAAACTCCGCAGCCAGATGCGCACCGAGATAATAAAGCTTCGAAGAAAGCTTAATACAACTTTTGTCTATGTTACCCACGATCAGACGGAAGCCATGACCCTCGGCGACAGAATAATCATCATGAAAGACGGCATGATTCAGCAATCCGGAACGCCCCAGGAGGTTTTTAACCATCCGGAAAACATCTTTGTTGCCGGCTTCATCGGAACTCCGCAGATGAATTTCTTCCCCGCAAGGCTTATCAAAAAAGACGGCGTTTTTTCCGTTCTCATAGGTGGAAATCTTGTTCCTCTTTCCGATGAAACAAACCGGATTCTTATTAAAAAGAACTCTCCGGATAGGGATATAACCCTCGGAATCCGCCCGGAACATCTTTATATTTCCGAAAAAGGCGTTCCGGCAAAGGTTGAACTTTGCGAAATGATGGGTTCCAATCACCTTATCCATGTTCTGATCGAGGGTGTTCCTGCAATAATCGTAATCCCCACAATCGAAGACCACGGACTTTCCGCCGGCGATGAAATATGTCTTTCTTTTGATGGCGCAAAGGCACATCTTTTTGGCTCCGACGGAAGAAACCTTGTATGAGGTGATTCTATGAAAAAGAAAATCATATCCGCAATCGCGGTTCTTCTCATTCTCTGGCTCTCTGCCGGAATCACGGATTTTATCCGGGTTACAAGAAATTTTGAAAAGCCGATTTTCTGCATATCAACGGAAACAGCCGACGACGGCGGCAGCGGAAAATACATCGGCCTTGGCTATTCTTTTGATATCAAAGGAAACTTCATGCCCGAGGACGAATTTCCCGGAGTTGTAAAATATGAGGCAAAAATCCTCGGCATCACCGTAAGCAGCGAAGCAAGGGAGTGATTTTTTGAAGATAACCTCAAAAAAGAAAATAAACGCCGTAATCGGAATTTTCTGCGCCGTTTTTGTTGTTCTTTGGTTTTCCGGCGTTCTTCCAAAACTTGCCGCAAAATCTGCCGCGGAAAAATATATGGAAAGCCAGCTTTACGGCGAATATTACAAAGCCGAATATACGGAATATTCCCCGGCGCATGATTCATACTTCGTCTATTTTTCCGGCGGACCGAATCCTTCCGGAGAAATGGGAACCACAAGACATATCGGCGTTTATTACCGATATTTTCCTTTCTTCGTCTGGTACGATTCCATGTATCCGGGCTGATAAAAATAAAAGGCGGTATTATAAATGGAAATTAACGAATATCAAAAGCTCGCAATGGTAACCCTTAACCGGGAGCTTGATAAAAAAGAAATGCTCACCAATGCTGTTATGGGTCTTTGCGGAGAAAGCGGCGAAGCCTGCGACATTGTTAAAAAGCACCTTTTTCACGGTCACGAACTGGACAGAGATGCTCTCATAAAGGAACTTGGCGACGTTGCATGGTATCTTGCAGAAGGCGCAGAAGCACTCGGAATCTCCCTTGATGAAATCCTCGGGCGCAATATCGAAAAACTCAAGAAGCGCTATCCCGAGGGCTTTTCCTCAGAAAAATCCATAAACAGAACAGAATAAAAAAATCTCCGGCAAAATTGCCGGAGATTTTTTATTT
>JAFYOZ010000034.1 GCA_017547705.1 Oscillospiraceae bacterium | reverse complement strand
GCGGCGCTCGGATTTTGCGCCAATTGCGCTACACCTTGTTTTGTAACTATACTATTATAGCGTTATAATTTGCGTTTGTCAAACTTTTTTGAATAAAAAATTCATACCCTCCAATACTTTTTCATAGATATGAAACCGGAGGGGAAAAATATGAATCTTAAAGATAAAATCACAAAAAAGCGCCAGATGAAAAAGAGGGAAGAGGCAAGAAACCTCATCAGAAAGGATATAGAAAATCTTGAGGAAGAGATGAAACGAACAGAAACCGTTTTTAACTTCACAACCGATGAATACCTTTTGGAATCCGTTATCTTCGAGCAAAATTCCCAAAAAGCAAAAATGAACTATCTTCTTCGACTTGCAAGAGAGATATAATATCCTATTTTTAAAAAGCGGTTGCAAAAATCAAGGAAGTATTGTAAGATAGGGATGTAATAAAAAAGAAAGGGGCGATTCCATGCAGATAAGACAGTCCGGAGAGGATTACCTCGAAGCGATTCTTATGCTCCAGAAAAGAAATGGCCAGGTTCGCTCCATTGATATTTGTAACGAACTCGGACATTCAAAGCCAACCGTTTCCGTCGCCATGAAAAACTTCCGTGAAAACGGATATATAAATATGGACGAGGATTACCTCATAACCCTTACAGAAAAGGGAAGAGCTATTGCAGAAAGTGTTTATGAACGCCATATCGTTATATCAAAATTCCTTATGGCCATCGGCGTTGATGAAAAAACCGCCCTGGAAGATTCCTGCAAAATCGAGCACGATTTAAGCGACGAAACTTTCCGCTGTATGAAAGAACATTATGAAAAAATAACAGAATAAAAAACGCGGTCAAAGACCGCGTTTTTTTGTTATCACATTTTTTCCCGGAGTCTTTCAATTTCCCTTTTGTGGAAATCCACCCATTCTCCTTCGGTTATATTCCAATCGGTTTCACACATTTTGATGGCAAAGTTGCGGTATTCTATGGCCTTCTCAAAATCGCCTTTAATCTCCGATATAAAAGACATTGCCTCCGGCATATCCATATATCTGGGTGCCGGCTGGATTTCCAACGCTTTTTCATAGCATGCGATGGCTTCATCATAGCGGCAAAGCCTTGCAAAACAGTCGCCTTTACTGGACCAGGAAAGCCATGTATCATTAAACTCTTCGGTCATTTTATCCCAGTGTTCAAGCGCTGCCGGAAGATTACACTCTGCCTTTGCAATAAGTCCGCGATATAGATCGGTGCGGAATGTGTGCTCGATTTTATCCATTTTTTCAAGATATTCCTTTGCTTCTTCGGTTCTTCCGTCTTCGATAAGAAGATCCATAAGCCAGAGATATGTTCTTGGATTTTCCGGATGGATTTTAAGAAAATCCTTATAAAAATCTATGATTTCAACATGATTGGAAGCGTTATAATCGAGATATTTTCCGTTGTCGCTGTCAAAAATAACGTTATGGGCAGGTTTTTCATCCGGATTAAGAAGAAGGGCTTCTTTCCCGAATTTTGCGGCTATTTCAGAATATTCTGCGGATTTTTTGGAATAAAGTTCCGCAAGAAGAAGCGTCGAACGGGCTTTTGTTTTATCGTCCTCTGCTTTTTCCTTAAGAAAATTTTCCGCATCCAAAAAATCTTTTTCCGGAATAAAATGAAGAGCTTCTATCATGTTTTCAATTCTGTCCATGCGGCTTTCTGCGGTTATCGAAAAAAGCTCGTCTATGGAAACGCCAAAAATTATTGAAAGTTCCGGAAGAAGCTGAATATCCGGCATAGTTGTTCCGCTTTCCCATTTTGATACAGCCTGCGCAGAAACAGAAAGTTCATTTCCAAGCTGCTCCTGGGTCATTCCTAAAGCAGTTCGAAGCTGTTTGATTTTTGCGCCGATTTCAATATTCATAAAAAACCAGCTCCTTTCACCAATATAATACAAAACGCACCGCCATTTTTCAATGACCGGTGCGTTTATCTGTTTTAACTTTTGGTTTATTTTTCCTGCTTAAGCCTTCTGAAGTAGGAACTCATCTCATCTGCAAGACCGGCAAGACGGTTAAGCATTTTTGAATAATCCTTAAGCATCTCGTCGTCTTCGTTTCCTTTATAAACGATATCGTGGTCGATTTCTCCCCAGCCCTCTTCAAAAAGGGTTCTGCCCTGAATCTCGATATAATATCCTTTATATTTTACGATGTAATGAAGAGAACGATAGATTCCGTCGGAGATGATTTCAAGCTCGTCGCCGTTATAAATCTTGCTGTCGCCGGCGCGTTTATATGCTCTTGGGCGTTCCGCAAGATAATAATGCTCCGGATTTTCATCAAAATCTTTGATGCGGTCTTTAATATAAAGTTCCGGATCGTTTTCAAACTGGCTTATAATATAGCGGTGGAACTGAATCCAATCTTCGCGATAAAGGAAGAATACCCTGATTCCGATAAGGTCGGTCATAAATTTATGATAGTTCGTATGATCGAGTTCCTTGAATTTTTCGGGGTTTTCCTTGCGTTTTCGAATTACTTTTTCAAGAACATGGCTAAGTTCTTTTATTCTGTAACGGTATGAATGGATTCCGGCTCTTTCGATATCATAGAGATATTCATCGATAAAGCTTTTTGCACATTCGCGAACAGCAGATTCGTTTTTAGAATATTCTTTTTCAATAAGTTCAAGCTCTTCAAAAGAAATGTTTGCATCTGAAAGTTCGGATTCAGTAAAATTATATTTTTCTAAAAATTCCTGCTTTTTCATCGAATCGTATCCTCCTATGATTTGTTTAAATAAACCTGGTTATGCAAAAAATGCTTTAAGTTCCTCTGCTTTATTGGTTTTTTCCCAAGCTACGCCAAGTTCTTCGCGGCCCATATGACCATAAGCAGCAAGCTGACGGTAGATGGGTTTTCTAAGGTCAAGAGCTTTTATAATTGCAGCAGGGCGAAGGTCAAATACTTTCTGAACTGCATCGGAAATTGCTTCGTCGTCATATTTTCCGGTGCCGAAGGTTTCTACCATTACAGAAACCGGGTGTGCAACGCCGATTGCGTATGCAAGCTGAATCTCACAGCGCTCTGCAAGACCTGCTGCAACAACGTTTTTTGCAACCCATCTTGCTGCATAAGCTGCGCTGCGGTCAACTTTGGTCGGGTCTTTTCCGGAAAAAGCGCCGCCGCCATGACGGGAATATCCGCCGTAGGTATCAACGATGATTTTGCGTCCGGTAAGACCACTGTCACCCTGGGGGCCGCCGACTACAAATCTGCCGGTGGGGTTGATAAAGATTTTGGTGTTTTCATCCATAAGTTCAGCAGGGATAACGGTGTCGATAACTTCCTTTTTGATGTCAGCACGGATTTCTTCAAGAGAAACTTCTGCGCTGTGCTGGGAAGAGATTACAACAGCCTCGATACGAACGGGTTTGTTGCCGTCATATTCAACAGTAACCTGGCTTTTGCCGTCGGGACGAAGATAGGGAAGAGTTCCGTTTTTACGAACCTCGGTAAGGCGTTTGGAAAGTTTGTGTGCAAAGCTGATGGGCATGGGCATAAGTTCGGAAGTTTCGCTGCAGGCGAAACCGAACATCATACCCTGGTCGCCAGCACCGGTGGATTCATCGTCAGCAGCGCAGTCAACACCCATTGCAATATCAGCAGACTGGCCGTCGATGGAGGTGATTACTGCACAGCTGTCGCAGTCAAAACCGTATTTTGCACGGTCATAGCCGATTTCTCTTACAGTTTCGCGAACGATTCCGGGGATATCAACATAGGTGTTGGTGGTGATTTCTCCCATTACGGAAACAATACCGGTGGTACAGGTTGTTTCGCATGCAACACGGGAGGAAGGATCTCTTTCCAAAAGGGCATCGAGAATGGCATCGGAAATCTGGTCACAGATTTTATCGGGATGACCTTCGGTTACAGATTCAGAAGTAAAAAAATGTTTGCTCATATATTAAAAAAATACCTTTCTGCCATAATAAAAAGCGCCCGAAGAACGGGCGCTTTTAATAAAGCGTATCAACCGCTCCTCATCTATCGGAATAACTCCGCAGGAATTGGCACCACACACTAAATGCAGGTTGCCGGGCTTCATAGGGCCTGTCCCTCAGCCGCTCTTGATAAGGCTATCTAAAATTTACGAGTAAATATTTTACACTTCATATTTGATTTTGTCAATAGAAAATCAAAAAAAATCTTGTATTGATTTTTCTGTAAATCAAAATTATAATAAAACCATAAAAAATATAAATTAAACGGGAGAATATCTATGAAAATAAAATCAGTGCTCAAAATTTTCGCCGTGTTCATCGGTTTGGTGCTCGTTTTAGCAATAGGTCTTGTGGGCTGGCTTACTGTGACTGAATTTAATCCTGATGAAGTTGAAGAACAGGTTGTTTTTGGAGATTCAGAGAGAAAAACCGTGCTCAATGAGAAAATAACCGTGCTCACCTTTAACATGGGTTACGGAAACCTTGGAAAAGAAGCGGATTCCTTCCTCGACGGCGGAAAAGACGTCCGAAGCGGAGATAAAGAAACAGTTCTTGAAAATCTTGAGGGCATAAAAAACCTTATAAAAGAAAAAGATGCAGATATCCTTCTTATTCAGGAAGTGGATGAAGATTCAAAGCGAAGCTACGGAATAAATCAGGTAAAAATCCTTGGAGAAACTGCCGGAGGCGAATATTCCCTCGGCCATAACTATGTCTGCGACTACGTTCCGTTCCCGATTCCGACAATCGGAAAAGTAAGAAGCGGCGTAATGACAGTTTCCGATTTTGAAACGGAGAAGGCAGAAAGAATATCCCTTCCTTGTCCATTCAGCTGGCCTGTTTCCGCCGCGAATTTAAAGCGCTGTCTTCTTGTAACATATTACGATATCGAGGGAACGGATAAAAAGCTCGCCGTAATAAACCTCCATCTTGAAGCATACGACGACGGCGAAGGAAAAATTGCCCAGACAAAAATGCTCTGGGAGATTTTGAAATCCGAATATGCAAAAGGAAATTACGTTATCGCCGGCGGAGATTTTAACCAGACTTTTCCCGGTTCTCTCGAAAAATATCCCATAAAAAACCCGGAACTTTGGACCCCGGGAATTCTTGAGGAATCTGATCTTCCCGATGGATGGCAGTATGTATATGACGATTCAAACCCTACCTGCCGTCTGCTTAATGAACCCTATAATCCGGAAAGCGAAAACACCCAGTATTACATAATCGACGGCTTTATTATTTCCCCGAACGTGGAGCTTCTTTCTGTCGAAACTATAAATATGGAATTTGAATATTCCGACCATAACCCGGTTCTTATGGAAATCATCCTTAAATAAAAAATGACCTCCTTTAAAAAAAAGGAGGTCATTTTTTATCGTTTTCCATCTGTGCCTTATATTTCTTTCCAACTTCGATTTCGGACTGATAGTTGGCGGCTCTTACAACTGTTGAAGAGCCAAACCTGCTTCGGATTTCGTCCATAGCCTTATCAAGCCTTCGCTCTTTATCTCTGTTTTCTGTTCCAAAGAAAGAGAGCTGTGTGTTTTCCTCTGCGGTTATCTGCGTAAGCGAAATTCCAAGAAGCCGAAGAGGAGTTCTCCTATCCCAAAGTTCAGAAAAAAGTCTTTTGCTCATGGAATAAATCTCTCCGGTTATGTCTGTTGGATTATCAAAAGTATGCTGATGAGAATGGTTTTTAAAATCGTTTCCGCGAATGGTAACCCCAACGCAAAAAGCTTTTTTATCATCAGCCCTCATCCTTGCACAAACGCTGTCCGCAAGGGCAAGAAGGATTTTATAAGCTTCCTCCGTTGTAACAACATCTTCCTCAAGAGTTGTGGAGATGCTGTATCCCTTTGCTTCCTCGGGCTCTTCAAGAACCGGAGAAGGGTCGATTCCGTTGGCATAATCGTGTATCTGCTTTCCGCATTTATCGCCAACAAGAGCCTGCAGGCTTTTTAAATCGAGCCTTGCAAGGTCGCCGATGGTTTTTATCCCTGCGCTTTGGAGCTTGTCTGCCGTGGAATGTCCGATGCTGAAAAGTTCGCCAACAGAAAGCGGCCACATTTTATGCTCGATTTCATCGAGAAAAAGGGTATGAACACGGTTTGGCTTTTCAAAATCACTTGCCATTTTTGCAAGAATTTTGCATGGGCCGATTCCGACATTAACGGTAAAACCGAGTTCCCGATAGATTCTGTCCTTGATTTCGTATGCCGTCGCAACAGGGTCGGGATGAAGAATATTCATCCCGGTC
>JAFYOZ010000033.1 GCA_017547705.1 Oscillospiraceae bacterium | reverse complement strand
TGAAGAGCACCCATTTCGGTTGCAAGGGTCGGCTGGTAACCAACTGCAGAAGGCATACGTCCGAGAAGTGCGGAAACTTCGGAACCTGCCTGGGTGAAACGGAAAATATTGTCGATGAAGAGAAGAACGTCCTGTCCTTCTTTATCACGGAAATGCTCTGCCATGGTAAGACCGGTAAGAGCAACTCTCATTCTTGCACCCGGAGGTTCGTTCATCTGTCCGAAGACAAGGGCAGTTTTTGCAAGAACTCCGGATTCTTTCATTTCATAATAAAGGTCATTACCCTCACGGGTTCTTTCGCCAACACCGGCGAAAACGGAAATACCGCCGTGCTCGGTTGCGATGTTGCTGATAAGTTCCTGAATAAGAACGGTTTTACCAACACCTGCACCGCCGAAAAGACCGATTTTACCGCCTCTGGTATAGGGGCAGATAAGGTCGATTACTTTGATACCGGTTTCAAAAATCTCCGGTTCTGTTTTCTGCTCTGCAAAAGAAGGAGCAGGCTGGTGAATGGAAGCCTTGGGACAATCGGTAGTATCCATTTCGATACCGTCGATTGCTTCGCCAAGAACGTTAACCATTCTTCCAAGGGTGATGTTACCTACCGGAACGGTGATAGGAGCGCCGGTGTTGATGCATTCCTGTCCGCGTTTAAGACCGTCGGTGGAATCCATTGCGATGCACTTTACGACATTGTCGCCCATGTGCTGTGCAACTTCAACAACAAGACGTGCGCCGTGGTTATCTATTTCAATAGCGTCGTTGAGCTTCGGAAGCTCGCCTTCTTCGAATTTAATATCAACGACCGGACCGATAACCTGAACGATTTTACCTGTATTGTTCACGAATTCGTATCCCTCCCTGATTATTTGTTTTTATAGAGTTCAAGTCTGGCAATAGAACGATAAAGAGCCTGTTCCGCTCTGTTTCTGTCAATGCCTGCTTCGCCTCTAAGTCTTTCTTCGGCGCGTCTTTTTGCTTCTTCTGCGCGCTCGAAGTCAATATCCTCCGGTCTTTCACCGGCTTCGGCAATAATAACCGCATTGTTATTGCTTACAACACAGTATCCGCCAAAAAGGGTCGTTCTTTTCTCTTCTCCGTTAGGAAGATTTATAACAAGATATCCGATTCCGATGGATGCGGTCATGGGCATATGGTCTGCCAAAACCGCAAATTCACCGACTTCGCCTTTTGTCTTAACGATAAAGCTTTTTGCTTCGTCTTCAAAAAGAACTCTTTCCGGAGTAATTACTTTTAAATTTATAACTTTATCACTCATCGTAACAGACCTCCTTAACCAATGGCGTTGGCGCCGCTGACGATCTCTGTGATCTCCTGAGTAATCGCACCCTGTCTTGCACGGTTATATGCAAGGCTAAGGTCTGCAATAATCTCATCGGCGTTGTCTGTTGCGTTTTCCATAGCCATTCTTCTGCTGGCAAGCTCACCTGCTGCACTTTCAAGAAGCGCACCATAGATAGCGTTGTCAACGTATGCAGGAATAAGGCTGTTAGCAAGATAGGAAGCACTCGGTTCAAAAATCATATTTTTTACCGCAGTATTATCGATAACGCCGCTTTCCGGTTTGTATTCACCGGAAGCTGTTTCCGTATCTATCTCATCCACCTTGTTTTCCATCTCTTCTCTTGAAAGAGGAAGAAGTTTTATCATGGTGGGTTTCTGAGAAATTACAGAAACAAAGCGGTTATACATGATATATACGTTTCCAACTTTTCCATCAAGGAAAAGAGTGGTTGCCGCTTTGCCTATTTTGTTTGCTACACCAAGATTTGCCTCATCGCTTTCGCCGATATAAGAACCGAGAATCTCATAGTTCCTGCGGCGGAAGTAATCAAGTCCCTTTGCACCGGAAACCATAACAGCGCATTCTTCGCTCTGCTTCATGGTCTCTGCGGTAAATTTAAGAAGTCCGGAGTTGAATCCGCCTGCAAGACCTTTATCGCTGGTAACAACGATATAGAGGTCTTTTTTGCAGCCGTTTGCTTTAAGAAAAGCATTAGGTTCTTCTCTTTCAAGGGCACCGGCAATCATGTGCATAGTTTCTATAACATAATTTGTATAGGCTCTTCTTGCATCCGCTTTCATTCTTGCATTGCGGAGCTTTGCGCTTGCAACAAGCTGCATGGCGTGAGTGATCTGTTTTGTGGAAGTGACACTTTTTATGCGACGTTTAATATCGCGCATTGAGTCAGCCATAAATACACCTCTGCATTACTTGTTTTATTCAGCTTTGAATGTTGCCTTAAATTCTTCAACAACAGCTGCGGTTTTTGCCTGAAGCTCTTTGTCAAAGTTTTTGGTGGTCTTGATTTCCTGAAGAAGTTCGGGATAACGGTATCTTGCAAATTCGATAAGCTCTTTTTCAAAGCGTTTGATATCTTCAACTGCAATATCGTTGGTATGGTTATCGGAAACAGCAAAGATGATAAGAACCTGGTCTTCAACTCTCATCGGTGCATACTGGTCCTGTTTAAGGATCTCAACAATACGTTTACCTTTTTCAAGCTGTGCTTTTGTTTCTTTATCAAGGTCTGCACCGAACTGTGCAAAAGATGCAAGCTCACGGTACTGTGCATATTCGATACGAAGAGGACCTGCAATCTTCTTCATGGATTTGATCTGTGCGGAACCGCCAACACGGGAAACAGAGATACCCGGGTTAACTGCAGGGCGAACACCCTGGTTAAAGAGGTCGGTTTCAAGGAAGATCTGGCCGTCGGTAATGGAAATTACGTTGGTCGGAATATAAGCGGAAATATCGCCTGCCTGGGTTTCGATGATGGGCAAAGCGGTGATGGAGCCGCCTTTTTCAAGCTTTGCAGCTCTTTCAAGAAGACGGGAATGGAGATAGAAAACGTCGCCGGGGTATGCTTCACGTCCCGGAGCACGTTTAAGAAGAAGTGCCATGGAACGGTATGCAACTGCGTGTTTGGAAAGGTCATCATAGACGATAAGAACGTCTTTGCCCTGGTCCATGAAATATTCTGCAATAGCAACGCCGGAATAAGGAGAAAGATACTGAAGAGGTGCTTTTTCGGATGCAGTGGATGCAACAACAATGCTGTATTCCATTGCGCCTGCTTCGGTAAGTTTCTGTACCATCTGTGCAACGGTGGAAGCTTTCTGGCCGATTGCAACGTAAATGCAGATTACGTTTTCGCCCTTCTGGTTGATGATAGTATCGATTGCAAGAGCGGTTTTACCGGTCTGGCGGTCACCGATGATAAGCTCACGCTGGCCTCTGCCGATAGGAATAAGGCTGTCAACAGCTTTATAACCGGTCTGGAGCGGGCTATCTACGGATTTTCTTTCAATAACGCCATGAGCTTTTTTCTCAACCTGGCGATATTCTTCTGCAAGTATCGGACCTTTGCCGTCAATAGGCTGACCAAGAGCGTTTACAACTCGACCGATCATGGCATCGCCAACCGGAACAGAAACGATCTTTCCGGTGCAGCGAACTTTATCACCCTCAACGATGTTACTGTCATCACCGAGAAGAACGCAACCGATGTTGTTTTCTTCAAGGTTCTGAACCATGCCGTAAACCTCGCCGGGGAATTCAATAAGCTCGCCTGCCATTGCGTTATCAAGTCCATGAACCCTTGCGATACCGTCGCCTATCTGAACTACAGTACCAAACTGGGTAGTTTCAAGGCGGCCTTCATAGTTTCTGATCTGTTCTTTGATCAGTTTGTTAATTTCATCGGGTCTGAGATTCATTAACTTTTCATGCCCCTTTTATGATATTTGAATAGTTTTCAGTTGTTTTTTAAGTCCCTCAAATTTAGCTTTAACAGATGCGTCGATCATGTCGTTTCCAACATAGAGCACCATTCCGCCGATGATGGAGGGATCCACAGAGGTTTTAAGTATAACCGTCTTTCCGTATTTTTCCGAAAGCTCTTTAACAACCTGTTCGGTCTGTTCTTCGGACATTTCGATGGCGGTAACAGCCTCTGCCTCAAGAATGTTTTTCTTATCTTTATATCCGCATTCAAAATCAAGGAACATTTCCATAATTTCGTCCATGCGGTTTCTGTCAATAAGAGTCATAATAAAACTTATCAGATAGGTGTTTCCGCCATCAAGAATCTTGGAAACAGTTGCTTTAAGCTCTTCAGAGGAAAGGATTTTTTCGGTCATGAGTCTTTCAAACTGTTTATCTTCCTTCATCTGTCCGTAAAACAGTTTAAACTGCTCATAAACCTCTTCTTCACAGTTTTCCTCAAATGCAATATCAAGAAGTGCTTGTGCGTATCTTCTGACCGCAAGGCTCATAAGCTTACACCTCCTTAATCATGGAGATGGATTCACTGATAAGCTGAGCATGATCCTCTTTAGTAAAGGATTTGCCCGAAATTTTTTCTGCAGCGTCGATGGTCATATCGACAATGGAATCACGCAGCTCTTTTTCTGCCTGCGTGCGTTCTCTGTCAATCTCTTTTCTGGCGTTTGTTATGATGGTTTCTGCCTGTTCGCGTGCTTCAGCAACGATTTTTTCTTTCATAATCTCGCCGTCTTCGGTGGCGGAATGAATGATTGCAGCTTTTTCATCATGAGCACCTTTAATCATCTCTGCATATTCGTTTTCAAGTTTTTCTGCTTTTTCTTTTGCCTCTGTTGCCGCATTAAGGTCTTTTTCGATTACCTTTTTGCGTTCATCAAGAATGGCTTTGATTTTATCCGCAAAGAAAACTTTAACAATTACAAAGAATGCAAGAAAGGTTGCGCCCTGAATAACAATTGTTCTTATGAGATTGGCATCCAGTTTAATAAGCCAGCTATCCATATTTTTACCAATCTTTCTGTAATTTTTTTATTTTTCTTCTGTTATCAGAAAGGTTTAACGAAGATAAGGATAAGGGCAATAACAAGTCCATAAATACCGGTGGTTTCAGAAACTGCCTGTCCAAGAAGCATGGTGGAGATGATTTTGCTCTGTGCTTCGGGCTGTCTTGCAACTGCTTCAACACCTTTACCTGCTGCAAAACCTTCACCAATTCCGGGGCCGATTGCTGCAAGACCTACAGAAAGGCCTGCGCCGATGGCGCTTGCTGCATAAATAAGATCCTGTCCAGTAATGTTTTCCATGTGAGTTCTCCTTTTTTATAAAATATATTTTTTTACTTTTTGTAATCTGCTTATGCCGCTATAAACAGCATTGAAAGCATACAGAAAATATAAGCCTGAAGACAGCCGGCGAATACATCAAAGTATCCGTGAACCACAGCCATCGGGAAGAGAGGAAGCATACAGATTATCGCAAGACCGATAACAAGTATCTTCTTTCCTTTTTCAAGGGTTTTAATCTTTTTATACTGTTTTGTAAGAAGCAAAACAGTAAGAAGAATCGCCGCAAAAGAAATCCAGATTGGGATAAAGTTAGAGCCGACGAGCATTGCATAAATAAGTGCACCAAGCATCATACCGCCCATCATATTTCCGAAAAGACGGAATGTGAGGGAAACCGGGTTTGCAAGTTCGCCGATTATGTTCATCGGAAGCATTATCGGAATCGGTTCAATGAAGGATTTAAAATAAGCTTTTATGCCGGTTACTTTTATCTTATTGTATTGGGTAAGAATAAAAGTAAGGATTGCCATTGCCGCCGGAGTTGCAATATCCGCCGTCGGCGCTCTTACAACACCAAGGCTGACAAAGCTGATTATATTCGAAACAAGAAGGAACGAAAAAAGAGCAAGAAAATAAGGAACAAAAGCTTTCGCTCCGGAACCCATATTGCTGATGACCATGTCATCGATAGCTCCGTAAATCATTTCGGAAATAATCTGCTTTTTGCCTTCAGGCTTAACCTTCAGCCCGCTTCCAAGCCAGATGAACAAAGCGGAAAGCAAAATCAAAACAAGCCAGGTCCATACCATGGTATTTGTGATTTCCGTTCCAAGAAATGAAATTCCGCTGCTTTGTACCTCTGAAATAGATATTCCCATAATCATACCTCCTTTCCGGTCTGTTTCCTGACCAAATTATCCAAAAAAGCCGTTACACAAATTGAATAAGATATGCTCAAAAGTCCAAGAGCCGCTCCGATAAAGCTGACTTCCGGATTTTTTATTGCCACAAACAAAACCGCTATCCGTATAACAAGCCTTAATACAAAATTTATAATCGTTATAATCGAAGCATTTTTCTCACTTCCGGAAAAAAGGCTTTTTCCGATAGCGATTTCATGCTGTCTGAATATAAGCTGTGCCGCTGCGCCTCCAAGAAAAACCCCAAGGGCGACCTCCTTGGCCGCTCCGAAGAAAAGAGAAACCAAAACCCCAATCACGCATATAAAAACCGCAAAAACACGGATATTTTTTACTGTAAGAAGAGTTTCTTCCTCTCTTTCCTCAATCCTGCTGAGAATCTGTTTTAACATTCTTTTCCTCTTTTTCGAACCAGACATCTTTTATAAGGTAGTAACATCCTCTGTATGCGGAATAAATTCCGCAGATGATTCCTACCGCAGTAAACCAATATCCGCCGTTTCCGTATTTTCCATCAAGCCAGTTTCCTACGGAAAGCAAAAGTATTATCGGACAAATCGCGCTTATGGAAACCTGAAAAACCATCGTCATGGATTTTAAAACGTCCCGGCGCTCTTTAATCTGCTGTTCCTTAGTTTTCAAAAATCTTTGCCCTCCTCCGAATAAAGCTCTGCTTCATGAAGGATCTTTTCTTTTTCTTCATCAGAAAGTCCGGAAAATTCATCTTCAAAATTCTGATAAAACTCCAGCTTTTCGTTTTCAAAAAAATCCTCATCCGGAAGAACAAACTCCGCATTTTCGGGTTCTCTTCTGTTTCCGGATTTTTCCCAATAGATTTTCGGATCTTCCTTATCTTCGGCAGAAACAAAATTAATATCTTCTGCCTTTCCGGAACTCATATAACGGACAAAAAGCCGCTTTATCATTCCGTTGCCTATGAAAAAAACGCATAGAAAAAGAAGAACTATCCACAATTTATCCATTGAAAACTTTCTTCCTTTCCTATGCGCTTTATATTGATATATTATTTAATATTATCATATCACATTTCATTTCCGTTGTAAATAAAAATTTGTTATAAAATTAACGAATTTTTATTTACCGTTTCTTGTAAAACTTTCCGAATTTTCTTTTTTGTCCTTCTTGATTCGCTCTTATCGCTGTGATATAGTTTAGCATGGATTAATTAATAAAAGGTGGCGAAAAAATGAATTTTCCGGAAAAATGTAACCTCTGCCCAAGAAAATGCGGCGCAGAACGCAAAAACGGAAAACCCGGTTTTTGCGGTGGAGGAAAAGAAGTAAAAATCGCAAGAGCCGCCTTGCATCTTTGGGAAGAACCCTGTATTTCCGGAGAAAGCGGCTCCGGAACAGTGTTTTTCTCCGGCTGCACAATGCGCTGTGTTTTTTGTCAGAACAGAGAAATCAGCCGCAGCGAAGCCGGAAAAGAAGTTTCCCTTTCCCGTCTTGGAGAAATTTTCCTCGAACTGCAGGAAAAAGGCGCAAACAATATCAATCTTGTAACCCCCATGCACTATGCTCCGCATATAATCTCCGCCATTGATATTGCAAGAAAAAACGGTCTTTCTCTTCCGATAGTATGGAATACCGGCGGTTGGGAAATTCCGGAAATGATAGAAGAAGTAAAAGATTACGCCGATATCTGGCTTACGGATTTCAAATATTTTGATAATTCTTTAGCAGAAAAATTTTCTTATGCAAAGAATTATCGCGAATTAGCTCTCGAATCATTAAGAAAAATGGTCGAACAGACCGGAGAACCGGTTTTTGATGATAACGGTATGATGAAAAAAGGCGTAATCGTTCGTCATCTTATGCTTCCCGGACATCTGGACGATACAAAAAATGTTCTTCGCCTTCTTTATAAATACTTCGGCGATAAAATCTGGATAAGCATTATGAACCAATACACTCCCCTTTGCTCCGATGAAAGGTTCCCGGAACTTTCAAGAACCGTTTCCGATGAGGAATACGACGAGGCTATCGACTATGCCTGTTCCCTCGGAATCGAAAATGCATTTGTCCAGGAGGGAGGAACAGTCGGAGAGAGCTTTATCCCTCCTTTTAACCTCGAAGGCGTATAAATATACAAAAAAACTCACCCCGAATACAAAAAAGCTCTTGCAATTTTGTGCTCGGGGTGTTATATTTGTTTTTGTACGAAAAACAAATGTTTTTAAGGAGTGGACGGAATGAACGAGAATCCTACCAGAATAATTGTCGATGCAGACCTTCTTCCGGAGGTACTTTTAAAAGTTATCGACGCAAAAAAATTACTTTCACAGGGTAAGGCAAAAAACTCTTCCGAAGCCGCAAGAATGGCCGGTATAAGCCGCAGTGCTTTTTATAAATATAAAGACGGCGTTTCCGTATATAACGACGAAAGCCGCGATAAAATCGTCAACTATTATATGACCCTTATGGATTCCCCCGGAATCCTTTCCAATGTTCTGGCGATTCTTTCAAAATACGGCGCAAACGTGCTCACTCTTAACCAGAATATTCCAATAGACGGCGCAGCACCCTGCACCATTTCCTTCACCACCGGAAGCCTTAAATGCGACGGACATACTCTGCGTGAAGCAATTCGTGCAGTTGACGGCGTAATAACCTGCAGAAATCTTAAGGAGCATAAATAAACCATGAAAATCGCAGTTTTGGGCCATGGAACGGTTGGTTCCGGCGTTGCGGAAATCCTTCTCGATAAAAAAAGCTCGGTTTCATCCTCCGCAGGAAAAGAAATAGAACTTGGCGCCGTTCTTGATATCAAAAAATTTGATAACCTTTCATATTCCGATAAATTTGTTTCCGATTTTTCAAAGATTCTTGATGACCCGGAAATCGAAATAATTGCGGAAGCTATGGGTGGAATCGAACCCGCATTCACCTATGCAAAATCCGCTCTTGAAAGAGGAAAGAACTTTGTAACCTCCAACAAGGAGCTTGTTGCAGAAAAAGGCGCAAAGCTTTTGAGCATTGCCCGTGCTCATAACGTAAACTTCCTTTTCGAAGCATCCGTCGGCGGTGGAATTCCTCTTATCAGAACACTTTATTCCTCATTAAATGCCGCCGGAATATCAGAAATCGCCGGAATCCTTAACGGAACAACCAACTATATTCTCACAAAAATGTTCCGCTTTGGAACAGATTACGAATCCGCTCTTTCCGATGCTCAAAATCTCGGATACGCCGAGCGTGATCCCTCTGCGGATGTTCTCGGCTGGGATGCCTGCAGAAAGATTTCCATACTCTCTTCCCTCGTTTGGGGAAAGACTCTTCGCCCGGATGAAATCCCGACTGAAGGCATTGTAAACATCACCTCCGATGACGTTTCTTTGGCGGAATCATGCGGTTTTTCGATAAAACTGCTTGCAAGGGCAAAGCAGCTTTCCGATGGAAAAATCTTTGCAAAAGTTTCTCCCGCTTTAGTAAAAAACGATTCTCCGCTCTCCACTGTTAACGATGTTTTCAATGCGGTGCTCGTAAGAGCAGATACAACCGGTGATGTCCTTTTGTATGGCAAAGGCGCAGGAAAATTGCCCACTGCTTCTGCCGTTGTTTCCGATATTATCGAATGTGCAAAAACAGAAAATAACATCAAAAACCTTTTCTGGGAAGACGGTGCTCAAAGTTCCGCATCAGAAAGAGATTCCGTATCCGAAAGATACTTTATCCGCACCTCTTTTGATGCTTCTTCCATCATTAAAGATACCGAAACTATCGGAACAAACGCATATATAACCTCCCCGATTACGGAATCCGAACTCTCGGTGCTCAAAGAAAAAATCTCCGAGCACGGTTCTCTTTTATCAAACATTCCCCTTTTTGAATAATATATAGCAAGAGAAGTTGAAACAATGATTAAAATAAGAATCCCCGCATCAACCGCAAATATCGGAAGCGGATTCGATTCCCTCGGAATCGCCCTCGATCTTTATAATTATGTCGAGATGGAACCTTCCGATTCCTGCGATATTTCCTCTTCCGATGGTTCCAATATTCCAACCGGAGAAGATAACCTTATCTTCCTTTCTGCAAAGAAAGTTTATGAAAAAGCCGGTGTTCCCTTTTCCGGAATCAGAATTATAGAAGAAAATAATATTCCTTTTGCCCGTGGTCTCGGTTCAAGTTCCGCATGCATAATTGGCGGAATCTTTGGCGCAAACAAAATCCTTGGCGAACCTTTTACAAAAAGCGAGCTTCTTGATATCGCCGCAGAAATCGAAGGTCATCCTGACAACGTTTCTCCTGCTCTTTTGGGTGGATTTACAGCAAATGCAATGGATAAGTGTTCCGTTAAATATTGCCGAACCGATATTCCGAAAAATCTTGTTTTTGCCGCTTTTGTTCCTCCGTTTGAACTAAAAACCGCCGATGCAAGAGCCGTTATGCCAAAGGAAATCCCGATAAAAGATGCGGTTTATAACCTTTCAAGAAGCGCACTTATAACCGCCGCATTTCTTTCGGAAAAATACGAAAATTTAAAAACCGCCTGTGATGATAAGCTCCATCAGCCCTATCGTCTTCCTTTAATCCCCGGCGGAGAAAAAGTAATTTCCGAATCCTATAAAAACGGCGCCCTTGCCGCATATATAAGCGGCGCCGGTTCCACCATGATGGCGATTTTTGAAAAAGACAAAGAATCCGTAAAAACCTTTGCAGATTCTCTTCTCTCTTCCGAAGAATTCTTTGGATGGAAATATTTTATCCTTAATGCAGATAATTCCGGCGCCGTTGCGCTGTGATATATTGAGGTAGAAAGATGAGTATTATAGTACAAAAATTCGGCGGCAGTTCCGTCGCCGATGCCGAACGAATCCGCCGCGTTGCAAAAATAGTGACGGATACCTATGCTGCCGGCAACAGCGTTGTGGTGGTTGTTTCCGCACAGGGGGATACCACCGATGACCTTATCGCAAAAGCCGCAGAAATAAGCGAAAATCCATCAAAAAGAGAAATGGATGTTCTCCTTTCAACCGGAGAACAGATTTCCATGTCCCTTCTTGCAATGGCTATTGAAAATATGGGCTATCCTGCAATTTCCCTTGCCGGCTGGCAGGTTGGAGTTCAAACCGATGTTACACACTGTTTTTCAAGAATCCGCCGTATTGATAAAGAAAGGCTCGAAAGTGAACTCGGAAAGAAAAACATCGTAATCGTCGCCGGATTCCAGGGAATAAACCGCTATGAAGATATAACAACCCTTGGTCGCGGCGGTTCGGATACTTCCGCAGTTGCCCTTGCGGCGGCTCTTCATGCGGATCTTTGCCAGATTTATACGGACGTTGACGGCGTATATACAGCAGACCCGCGTATAGTCCCCGGAGCAAAAAAACTTGATGAAATAACCTATGACGAAATGCTCGAACTTGCAAACCTTGGTGCAAACGTGCTCCATAGCCGCAGCGTCGAGATGGCAAAAAAATACAGCGTAAAGCTGGAAGTTCGCTCCAGCTTCGAAAATAAACCCGGAACAATTTTGAAAGAGGTCGTAAAAGTGGAAAGAATGCTTATCCGCGGAGTTACCCGCGACAACAATACCGCAAGAATCTCCCTTGTTGAAATACCGGACGTTCCCGGAATTGCCTTTAAAATTTTCAGCATCCTTGCAAAGAAAAACATAATCGTCGATATTATCCTCCAGTCCATCGGACG
Organism: Oscillospiraceae bacterium; assembly: GCA_017547705.1. GTDB lineage: Bacteria > Bacillota > Clostridia > Oscillospirales > Ruminococcaceae > UMGS1668. The sequence goes on along the minus strand of JAFYOZ010000033.1, from coordinate 12,387 downwards.
CAATAATACAAAAGATATCAGCTTCACCGTTTCCCATGACCAAAAAGACGAAGCTGTTGAAGCATTGCAGGAAGTTGCGGAACTTTTCAATGCAAAAGCCATAACCTGTGATGACAACGTCGCAAAAGTTTCGATAGTCGGCGCGGGAATAGAAACCCATCCCGGTATCGCCGCAAAAATGTTCGAGGCTCTTGCGGATGCAGATATCAACATCCATATGATTTCTTCTTCCGAGATAAAAATCTCCGTCCTTATCGACCGTGATAAGGCAGAAAAAGCCGTAAGAGTTATCCACGATGCTTTCGATTTTTAAAACCGTGCTCAACAAAAAAGTCGTGCTCAAATTTTGAGCACGACTTTTTTTAATTCTTTTTTATCATCCGCCGACTACAACGATGTGTTCGCTTCTGCTTTCTTCCTCTTCACTGCTGCCGCCGCCCCAATAGCTTTCTTCCTGGCTTTCAAGAGCGCCGTAATAGATGTAAACCTTAGAAAGTCTGTCGCCTTTTGAAACTTCGCTGCCTGCTTCGATGGACTGTTCATATACGATATTATATTCATATTCCGGGCTGAAGTTCGGAACAAGCTGGAAGTTTATCTCTGCCTGAGTAAGAAGCGCAGTAACTTCCTCGATGCTCTTTCCAACACATTGAGGCATTTCTACTTTTTCCGGTCCGATACTTACCTTAAGAACAACTGTAGTACCTTCTTCAACTTCGGTTTTATATTTTATGGACTGATCAAAAATCATTCCTGCAACATACTCATTGCTGTTTTCTTCTTCAAAAATAATATTGAATTTAGCATAAAGCTCGTTACCGTCAACGTCGGTTTTCATTCTTCCGATAAAGTTCGGAACAGAGATAAGATACTGATCTCCCGTTTCGATATCCTCGCTGATTTCGGAAGAAATCTCCTCATCCGGATCTCTTCTGTTGCCAAATCCGAGAATTTCGGTATAACGGAAAAGGAATGAAACCAGTCCAAGAAGAATTGCCATCGCAATAATCGTTGCAACAATTCCCCAGGGAAGGCGAATTTTCTTTCTCTCCTTCTCCTCATGATAGGATTCTTTTTTCTCCGGAGGGAAATATTCCTCATCTGTGCCTGCTTTTCTTATAGCTTCCTCAACGGATGCTCCAAAAAGCTTTGTATTGGATTTTGCGGATTCAAGAAGCTCCGCAGTAAAATCATCGATGGACTGGGTTCTGTAATCGCCGTTAATGGTCATGGCGTTCATAATAGCATCAGAAACCTCGGAAGGAATGTTGATGTTAAGTTCTTCCGGAGCACAGAGATGGTCATATTCTTTTCTGGATTCCGCATCTGCCGGAAGAGTTCCGGTAAGGGATTTATAAAGAACCGCCGCAACGGAATATACGTCAGTCCATTCACCCTGCCAGCTTCCGATGTTATACTGCTCCGGAGCGGTATAACCATGGGAAAGGCTCGGTTTGATAATGCTGTCCTTGGAATAAAGCGCCGCCGTACCAAATCCCCAAAGCATAAGCTGTCCTTTTGCATTGACCCTGATGCTCTCCGGAGAAATTCCTCTATGGATAAATCCGTTGCTATGAAGATATGTAATGGTAGTAAAAAGCGGCATAAAGAGCTTTTTAACCTGTGTCCAGCTGAATTCTCCGCCGTTATGGCTGAGATAATCGCCGTAGGAAATGGTTTTTATAAATTTATAAACTGCATAAACGGTGTTTTTATCACAAATAACATTTGTAACGGGCATAATATATTCCGTATGGCGGAAGTTTTTAAGCGCGCTAAAAAGGTCATAAAAATCTGCCATAAGGGTTTTATATCTTGCCTCGCATCCGGAAAGAGGAGTAACCTCACCGGTAAGGTCGTTTCTTTTTGCGATTTCCTGGGGCATATATTCATGGATATAAACGCGTTCTTCGTTTTCTCTGTCGAATCCAATATAAATAATGCCTTCGCCGTTCATTTTAATCATGCGGCCAACAATATATCTTCCCCCTATAACTGTTCTTACCTGAATACAAGAGGAATCATAAAGTGCGTCTTCATCATATCCGCAACGGCATTTTCCGTTTTCGTCAAGTATAGACATGCAGCCCATGCAAAGAGATTTTTCTTCTGTAATCATTCTGACTGCCTCCTTTTATCACTAAAATCAAGAAATATGTTTATCGCCGAAAAATCCGGCGCAATTCTGTAAATTAATTTTTTACATAAAGATACATAATATATAATATACTATTTTTTCTTTTCTTTCAATATTTTCCGCAGATAAATTTATATGCAGTAAAATTTTTTTTATTTATATGAATATTTTTCCATATTTTTGTCCATAATATTCCTCTTTTGAATATTTAGTAACTTAATGAACAAAAAATGCAACAAAAAAGCGATAAAGCTCCGATGTCTGCGGTAACATCGGAGCTTTATCGTTTTGGAAAGGAAAAAGATATAGAAGTAAAAAGATGTAATCAGATTTTTTTGCGCAGTGCAACAATCGCTGTTACTGCAAAGAGCCAGAACATCTGGAAAGCCATAAGGATATACATTTCAAGGCTTCTGATATTTCCGGTAAAGAGGAAAAGAGTTACAAGGATAAATCCAAGAACGATTCCTATCATCTCGATAAGTGCTGCAGCAAAAGAGGACTGTCTGATGATTCCGCAGCAGTTGAGAAGGTTAGAAAGAGCAAAGAGGCTTCCGTTATATACAGCTGCCGCCGGTGCACTTTCTCTTTCTTCGGTAAGCTCAGCACATTTCTGCTGATATTTGGAAGAAAGAAGGTTAAGCTGGCTTTGTGGATATCCAAAGATATCGCTGAGTTTTCTTGCAGTGATGTTGGGGTCGCTGCAGTTGATTACAAGGCGAACTCCTCTCTCTGCCATAATTCCAAGAGAGCGATAAACCTCTTTGTCTGCATGATAGCTGAGAACGAACATTGCAGTAAGTTCGCCGCTGTTAGCAAGATAGAGGATATCTTTTCCTGCGCCAACGTATTTATTTTCATAATCATGGGAAGGAATATCGATTCCGTGGTTGATCATAAGTTCGCGGTTTCCGATAAGAACTCTTTTTCCGCCAACCCAGGCAGAAAGTCCCATTCCGTCCTCATAAATAATGGTATCAACCGGTTTAAGAAGCTTTCTGTCGCCCTGAACAACGTTAACAAAAATGCTTCCAAGAGTGCTTCTTGTGCTGCATATTACAGAAGCCGCATCAAGAATAGCCTCGTCGATTCTTCCCTGTGCAAAGGTTTTGATTCCGTGAAGAATAATGCTTCCCTCCGGGAAGAGCTGTTCAATATCAAGAAGAACAGAATCGGTTTCTGCAAAAGTTTCTGCAGTATATCCTCCGGTAAGAACGCTTCCCTCATCGTTAAGAGCACTGCAGGAACGGAATACAGGAAGAGCACCTGCGATAGTTGCAGAAAAAGGAGCAGCAACACAAAGAATTGCCGCAAATCCAGTAACTGCATCGGAGATTCTTGCAGTAATAAGGAATCCGATTACGCCAACAAGAATTGCACAAAGGAAAACGATCGGTGCAACGATTCTTGCGATGCTTTCGGTTGCGTCATCGCGATAAGAAAGTTCAAGGAATCTTGTAAAGAATCTTGCTTTTGCGCTGGTACAGAATCTCGGGGTTTCGTCCCTCTGTCCGGTAAGTTCTCTTGCAAGCTCCTTGTTTCTTACGGGAAGAAGAGCGGATTTCTTTCCGCCGGAGGTAAGAACATCAAAGTTATTTTTAATTCTTGCAGCAGAAAGAAGTTTACCGATGGTATTGAAAAGAAGTCCCGTAACAACAATGGGGAAGAAAAGGTTTTCTCCGCCGTTTGCCATTGTTGAAGGATCTGTAATAAACATGGTTCCAAGTGCTGCCGCACCGATTACGGAACATGTTGCAAAGCTGTCGTTTCCTGCGCGGAATCTGAGAAGAGAGATAAGTCCGCCGCCAACAGCAACATGGCAGGTAAGAGCAGCAACACAAACTATTGCAAGGTTTATGATGGGATAAACGATTCCGGATTTTTCAAAAGAAATTGCCTCCGGAAGTTCATATCCAAGCATCGGAGAAAGACAGAAAGCAAGGCTTGCCAAAAGAAGGATAAAGATTATAACGCTTCTGATAACAAGTCCTGTAAGCTGCATGGAAAGATTTTTCTCAACAGCAACTTTCTGGGATTCGTTTTCATAATCGTCCGGGTCATCATCTTCCGGCTCATGCATATCCTGCATGAGTTTTTTTGCAATATCCGCATTGCTCTGATCGGAGAATTTATTTTTAACAGGTTCCGCAGCGGGAATCTCAGGAATATGTATTTCCTGATCAGTTGGCTCCGCAACGTTTTTCATAAATTCTTCAACCTTGTCCCTGCGTTTTTCAACGAACTCTTTATAGAGGTCGTGATTTCCGGAACTGGTAAGATCGTTACCTTCTTTGGCTTCTTTTTCTGCTTTTACTGCACCAAAGCCGATAACTCCTGCTCCTGCGGCAAATTTTCCGCCGGAGATTTTTTCTTCAGCAGGTTTTTCCTCTTCTTTAACGGTTTTTGGCCATTCTATTTTTTTCTCTTCCGGTTCTGCCGGTTTGATAAATCCGTTTATGGGCTTTTTCTCTTCCGGTTCAGAAGCTTTGGAGATTTCTTCGGAAAGCTTGCTGTCGTGTATTGTAAAATCCTTCGGAACATAGGAATCTATCTGCTCTTTTTTAATATCATGTGCCGGAACGGTATTAACCTTTCCGGAGATGCTGTCTTCCTTATGTTTTTTGGATTTTTTCTCATTCTTCCATGTTGCCGCACCAAAATACTGCGAAAGAGTATCGTCAACCTGAATTGTTCTTGTAGTAATAGGCTCGTCCCTGAATTTTTTTGTATAGGTCGGTGCCTGGGGTTCCTCTGTTTTTTCGGGCTGAATATTTTTCTGCCTCATTTCAAAGAAATCGCCTTTTGGTGCAGAATCTTCGTGCTTTATTTCAGAATCGGCTGTTTTAACGGCGCCGGTTTCTTTTTTGCGCCTGATTTCTTCAAGAATATCGTCAACCGAATATCCGTTTCCTGCCATTTCGTTCCCCTTCCCTTTTCTCTGTTTTATCGAAAAAACTTATCTTGCTTTAATTCCAAGGCGCTGTCTTGCAACTTCATACATCATAACAGATGCCGCAACGGAAGCATTAAGAGATTCGATTTTTCCGCGCATAGGAAGCGAAACAACAAAATCGCATTTCTCTTTAACAAGACGGCTTACGCCTTCACCTTCTGCTCCAACAACAAGACCGACAGCTCCGGAAAGATCTGCGGACCAAAGAGCTTCTCCGTCCATATCAGCACCAAAGATCCAAACGCCGCGTTCTTTAAGTTCGTCGATGGTTCTTGCAATATTGGTAACTCTTGCAACAGGAACATACTCAACTGCGCCAACAGAAGTTTTTGCAACAACATAGTTAAGTCCAACACTTCTGCGTTTCGGAATAATAACGCCATGTGCGCCGCAGCATTCAGCAGTTCTGATAACTGCGCCAAGGTTATGTCCGTCTTCAAGGCCGTCTGCGATAATTATAAACGGAGCTTCGCCTCTTTCTTCTGCAAGAGCAAAGATTTCATCAACTGTTGCATATTTATGTGCTGCAGCCATTGCAAGAACACCCTGTGCATTTGCGCCTGCTGCAAGTTCATCGATTTTAACCGGTGCAACCTCTTTAACCGGGATTCCTGCATCTTTAGCCATGGCATAAAGTTTGCCGAGGTTGGTTGCGCCTTTTGCAACCATTATTTTATCTATTTCTCTTCCGGATTTGATTGCCTCGATAACTGCGTTTCTTCCGCAGATTTTATCTTTGTCCGCTTCGTTTTCGCGGATTTCGTCTTTTTCTCTAAACTTATCCATAATTATTCTTCCTTCATTAAAGTAGAAATATTCACAACAGTCTCTATCCAGTAATCTCGGAGCTGTTCGTTTATTTTTGTTCCTTTTGCGGTTCGAACATAGTATTTTCTTGGCTTTCCTTCGCTCATATCCCATTCACTTTTTAAAAGTCCCTGGCTTTCCAGCCTTCGGAGAAGCGGATACAGCGTATTTCCGTCAACCGGCACCCCTTTTTCGGTTAGTTCCTGGCCGAGAGAATAGCCGTATTTTGGCGAGGAAAGCTGGTTCAATACGCCAAGAACAACAGTTCCGCGTCGGAGTTCCGATACAAAACCGGTAATAATTTCGTCATCGCTCAAGTTTTCCTCACCTCCCGATTAAACAGCGTTTTTTGGCTTAAATAAGCCGTTTTTCGGCAATTAATTTTTAAAAAAGCGGCTGATTTTTTAATAAAAAACAGTTGTTTTTCATTAAATTCCCCTGTCTTTTTACGACAAAAACTCACCGATTTTTTCCAATTTTACCGATATTTTTATCCAATTCGATTATACTGTATATCATACTTTGTTGTCAATAGTAAATTAAAATAAATTTTTAAATAATTTTTATGCACTTTGTTGTAAATTGTAATTATTTTTATTTTACTTTACTGTAAATTCTAATGATTTTAAAAATAAAATACTGTGTGCCACACGATTACGCACAAAAACGGGCAGAATAGGGGTTCTCCCTACCCTGCCCGTTTTTTTGGCAATTTCTATTCAATTTTTGCAGATTTTTAATAAACCAAAAGTCCGATTTTTGGCTTATTCATGCGGTTTACCAGACTTTCAAAAGTCGCGGGAATCTCTTCATAACAATACCGCACATCTCTCTTATTTCGTCCGGAATAGTGCCCATTGGACCGTTTATCGGGTCATATTTGAACATTTTTCCGTCGTATCTGAATCTGCAGTTGTTTGCTTCGCCGGTAACATAGAAACCGTCGTTTTCGCTCTTTTTAAAATCCTCCTCGTCGAGGAAAAGAGTAAATTTCTCTTTATGCGGCTCTCCGTCATAGGGACAGCAATCGGAACAGGCTCCGCATCCGTCGCAAAAATCGTTAACGTGGAGTATCTGTCTGCTGCCGTCGGAAAGTTTTATTACCCAGTTTGCTCTGTTGGGACAAACTTCCGCACAGAATTCGCAAGCGGTATCGCATTCAAGACAGCGTTCTCCCTCTGCACATTTTTTACAGTCCGCACAAAGTTTTCCGCGGCGTTCAAGGAAAGATCTGTCGTCGCTTTCGTTATCCGGAACGTATTTATCAAAATGGCTGTGGGCGATTTTTTTACAAAGTCGCTGTGCGTCGGCAATAACTTTTGCAATATCCTCTGTTTTACCAAAGTTCGCATCACCGACAAGATAAGTTGCGCTGTCGATTTCATCAAAGAGTGTATCATCAACTTCTTCGCCGCATGCGTTGATAGCAATATCCGCCGCAACTTTATCTTTTGCGCCGGTATCGATAACGGGTCTTATTCCGGTTTTCTCATCCGGTTCCCCAAGTTCAGAAACATGGCAGAGAAGCTGTCCGCCTCGAACACCGCTGGGGATAAGATTTGTTGCAACAAAAACGCCCTCTTTTTTCATAGCGGCAATTTCGTCTGCGGTTGCAGTCATCTCGCTCTCCGGTTTATCAAAAACAAGAGTTACTCTGTCAACAGAAGAGAGCTTTTTGGCGCATCTTGCTGCTGCAACAGCGGAATGTCCTCCGCCGATTACAACAACGTTGCCCATAATCGTTTCTTCCGCTTCTTCCGGTTTGCGTTTATAATTCTCGAGGAATTCAAGAGCGGATATGCTCTTTCCAAAAGCAAATTTAAGATGCTTCTGTTTTCCCGCTCCGATCGCAAGAACGATTTTTTCAAATCCCTGTTCACGGAGTTCTTTAAGAGAAGTTACCTCTACTCCAAGCTCCATTTCGATTCCGAGAGCCTGAATAAGAGTTGCGTCCCATTCGATATCCGCATCGTCAATGCGGAATTTCGGGATATATTTTGTAACAGAACCGCCGGGACGGTATTCTTTATCAAAAATAGTAACTTTTGCGCCCTGTCTTGCAAGGAAGCAAGCGGTGGAAAGTCCCGCAGGGCCGCAGCCAACAACTGCGATTTTTGCGCCGGCTCTGGATTTAAGCTGGGTCTCATCAAGAAGATCGAAGCATGCGTTTTTTGCTGCTTTATAGTTCTCTCCTCTGATATCAAGCGGACATTCATAGAATCTTCTGGAACAGCCGTTAACACAGGGATGGGAACAAAGGCTTTCAACAGTAAAAGGCATGGGGTTGCGCTCAAATATAACACGGAGAGCCTCGAGGCTTCTTCCGTTTTTAATAAGGCGCATAACAAGAGGAATATCCGCACCAAGGGGGCAAACAGCTCTGCACTGTGCCTTTGTGCAGTTTATATGAGGAATCGGGCCTTCTGCCTTTTTTGCCTTTGCGCCGGAAACATTTTTATATCTTCCTCCGGCATAAACCTCTTTTTCAATATCCGGAAGATCCGAAGTAAGGATTCCGGAGAACTGAGTGTAATCACATTTAGAAACATCATCCGCAAGCTGTTTAAATCTTGCAAGACCGCCGGGTCTGATAATATCGGAAACAACCGTAACAGGCCAGATTCCGGCATTAAAAAGCTTCGATGCGGTATAATAATCTGCGCCGCCGGCGAAACAAATACGAAGTCCGCCGCCAAAATCATTTGCTATTTTTTCCGCAAGAGAAAATGCAATGGGGAAAAGTGCTCTGCCTGTAAGTCTTCCGTCCTTAATGGGAGTTTCTTTTGCGCTTTCGATTCTAAGTCCGTCGCAAACTTTAACTCCAAATTCAAGGCGGTTCATGTCTGCCTTATTCTGAAGACGGAGGAAAACCGGCTTAAGGTCATCATAAAGAGCACCGTTTTCCATTTTTTCTTTGCTGATTTCAATATCATCGTATCCGTTGATATCAAGGATTCCTCTGATAGTATAATATCCAAGAAGATCCGGACTTACCCTTACAAAAGTATGAAGATGTTTTTCTTCAATAAGATATGCTGCCGCTTCCTCAATTTCAGAAGCAGAAAGTCCGTCATTGGGAACAAAAACCGCAGAAGCACAAACTCTTGGGCTGATATCGGAAATATATGTATTATCAACACCGTCAAGCTCGTCCATATGAGCTCTTGCCCAGTTTTCACATTCTCTCCAAACCGGAGTATATTCCGCAGATTTAAGTCCCTCGATAAAGCTGTTCATCTTTTCGGATTTAAGATCCTCAAGACTTCCGCCAACGGACATATTGAATACAAATCCTTCCGGAACGCCGAGTTCAAAAGCGGTGCTGATAAGCTTTATTGCATACCATGCTTTAACGTATTCTCCAAAAGCTTCTCCGACAGAAAGTTCCGAAGGATGTTCGGAAGAATAAGTTCTGTCGCCGATGGATGTGCTCGGTTTTTCGGATTTTTCGTTATCGGGACATACGGTTTTAAGTTCAAAGAATCTTGCACCGGAAAGATATGCCGCAATAATTCCCTGCGCCGTCTGCGTAACAGGACCTGCAGCAGGGCCAACAGGGTTTTCGATCCTCATTCCGAAAATCGGAAGTCTTGCTCTTCCTGCCTTATAAAAATCCTTTACCCCGAAAATACTGCCGGTGGCGTTATGCTCCTCAATAAGAAGTCCCATCAGCTTTTCAAAGGAAAGCGGTCTTAAGTTGTCGCTCATAGGGCAAAACCTCCAGTTCAAAAGCGGTCATAAAAATACATATTAATTCTATCATCTTTTCATTATAAATACAAGGCATAAATTTTTCAAAAAAACCGGACCGCAAAAAATGCAGCCCGGCTTTTCCCCGTTCTATGTATTAACTTTCATTGAGCCGTATCAAGTTCAAAAATTCCGCCTTCAAAAACAATATCATTACCGTTGATATCCTTATAAAACGATACATTTTCGGTTCCGATAAGTTTAAATCCCAGCGATTTTAACAGCGATACCGACAGAGTATTTTTCAATGCCGTTCCTGCGGTAAATTTTGTTATTCCAAGTGTTCCGAGATAATCGAACAACGCCAGATGGCTTTCTTTTGCGTAACCTTTTCCGTGATATGCGGAATGGAAGCAATAGCCGATTTCATATCCGTTTTTCCTTATGTTGAAAGCAATATATCCGATAACGGCATCATCAAAGCAAACGGCAAAAAACATGTGCTCCATACCTCCGTTTGTCGCCGCCCATTTTGCTGTTCTTTCCCGAACAGCCTCGTCTTCCGTATCATGCGGCCTGTCATACTTTGAAAAGGCGGTAGAATTAAAATCCTCCCATATTTCTTTTATGCTTTTCCAGTCATCCGCCGTTATATATCTTATGCTCAGCCTTTCTGTTTTCAGCAGCATTTATTTCCCTCCAAAAATTTACCGAATTTCTCTTTATCCAGCCGGAATGTCAGCCCGCCATAAATTTCTCCCCGAACTTCCCTGATTCCTTCTTTTCTGCGGCAAACTTCAAACCCAAGCTTTTCCGCGCATTTTATCATGCGGATATTTCCGCTCCAGGTCTGGGTATAGATTTCCTCTTCGCCGTTATCGAGATAATATTTTATAAATGCCGCAAGAGCCTCGGTTCCAAGACCTTTTCCGCAAAAACTGCTTTCGCAAATATCGATTCCAACGGTGCGGAAGAGTTTTTCTCCGGGCCTTGCCTTATTTATCGGCGTCCAGTCGTATTCTTCGTTTATCATATAGGAGTTCACCGCGCCGATATGCTTTCCCTCGGCGGTATCAATTTCGAACCCCCAGCGAATTTCGTCCTTCGGCTCACCAAGCTTAAGAAGTTCCTTCTTCCGGTATTCCTCCGGGTCGAAGGTCAGCAAATCCGGCTCGGATTCCCACGGAGCGTCCCAATGCGCCCAATCGGTCTCAACGGTGTTCCAGCGGATATCGTCCCCAATATCCGCCTTCGTCATATCTCTTAATATAATGTTTTTAAATTTTATTATCATAAAAATCTCCTTTTTCAATTAAAAAAGAGGGCACCTCAATAAGGTGCCCTCAAAAAATTTATATCACAGCAGGTTTATCAGAGTTTTTTTACAAGGATGTGGTTCATCCAGCCACCGATGATCTGGTCCTCATAGCTTCTGCGAAGTTTGAATCCAAGAGAGTCATAAAGTTTTCTTGCTCTGGGGTTCCAATCGTTTACTACAAGAGCGCATTCTTTGAATCCGAGTCCGGACATAACGCCAACATAGAAAGCGATAAGCATCTGGCCGATGCCTTTGCCTCTCTGGGTGTCTTTTACGCCAAGAAGAGTAAGGCAAGGAAGTCCGTCAACGCTGGAATCGGAAGCTTTCATGCTCATATAGCCAACAGCTTCGCCGTTGCGGTTAACTGCAACATATGCCTGGCCTGCTTTAAGAGAATCGGAAAGAACTCTGTCAAGAAGGTCGCCTTTTTTAAAATAATGATTATAAAGAGGGCTGTTATCGAAGATTCTTTTATAATCTTCTTTTTTTGCGGGATCTGCTTTTACGATCTCGATCATATTTGCGGTATACTGTGCTTCGCGATGATAGCTCATTTTATATCCTCCGTTCGTTAACTCTTAAAACCTGTGTTATACGTTGCTGTTGTGTTTTCTGGATTTTCTCATCAAAAGATAGAGATTATGGCTCGGATCAAGGCTTTCGGGCATCTGCATAAATTTATGGAAACCCATATCCTCATAAAGCCTTCTTGCAAGGGGATTAAAATCGTTTACTGCAATAAATCCTCTGTCATATCCAAGGGATTCATAGCTTTCGATGAAATATTTAAGAAGCATCTGTCCGATTCCGTGGGAACGGTAATCCCTGCGAACTCCGAGCAGAGCAAGATAGGGCATATTTGCATAAACGCTTTCAATCTGCATCCACATAAAACCAACGGCTTCTCCGTTGCGGTCTTCTGCAATCCAGACTTCGTCATTTGCAAGAGCGGCGCCCATCCAGTCATAAACATTATCGCCGTAATGTTTATAAAGTTTGGAATCGTCAAAAATACGTTTATAATCTTCGATTCTTGATTTTTCCGCTTTAACAATATGTACTTCATGAACAGCCAAAGGGAACACCCCCATTAAGACAGATTAATACATATATAAGATACCACTTTTTGTCCGTTAAGTCAATGAAAACCGACCTTTTATAAAAATATATTTCCGCATAATATATCACGATTAGTAATATTTATATATTATATTACAAATTGTATCATTATGTATTATAATATTCCCTCGTTCGCCTTTATTATAGTTTTCAATCCCATTAAAACCGGCTTTTTACTATATTTAAGCCGTTTTTCGCTTGTTCAGCAATATAAAATCCAAACATTATATACTCTAAAATATCATAATTTTAAATAAAAATCCCGTCTTTTCCTATATTTTTCACATAATAATTGAAAAATTCATAATTTTATAATAGAATAAAAGTAGTATATATTTTCTTCGGAGGTGTTTTATGAAAAGA